>CAZOYZ010000663.1:0-2791 GCA_964584045.1 uncultured Prolixibacteraceae bacterium
AATTGGGGAGACAGCCTTATTCTTCGCGGGAGTTGTTTATAAAACACCAGGACCGGATCATCTTCGGAACCGATATGCCGGCAAATGGCAGCAGTTCATTGGACATGTACCGAACCTGGTTCCGGTTTCTGGAAACATTTGATGAAGCATTTTATTCACCCGACTACGACGGGACATTCGATCGGGCAAGGTGGCCGGTCTGCGGTATCGGTTTACCCAAAGAGGTTCTCGAGAAAATTTATTACCGGAACATTCTGCAGATTATTCCCTCATTGAAAGAGGATCTGAAAAATTATTTGCCGAAACCTAAAGAATAAAATAACATGATTAAAACAAAAGTGGGATTTATTGTTTATGGTGTGCACAAAGATGGGCTTCAGGACCCGATGGGAACACCTTTTATTGATGAAAAAATTATTGCCGGAGCCAAGCAGGCGTTAAAGAAAAGCGGACTGGAACTGGTTGAGTACCACCTGGTCATCGCTTCCAAAAGGGAATCAAGGGAATGTTTCGGCAGATTTAAAAGCAGTGATGTGGATGCAGTGGTACTGTTTACAGGCACCTGGGTCTGGGCTGCTCACCTTGCCGGCGCACTTCGTGATTTTGCCGCGACAGGAAAAGGTATCGTGATCTGGACCAATCCGGGCAGCCAGGGATGGCGTCCCGTGGGAGGTCTGGTGCTGAGGGGAGCTCTAAAGGAAATTGGACTGAAACACCGGTTTGTTTACGGGAGCTATGAAGATGACAAAGAGGTGGAAAAAGTTATTTCCTATTGCCGTGCATCAGCGATGAAAAATTCACTGAACATGAGCACCATAGGCACCTTTGGCGGAAGGGGAATGGGACAAACCTGCGGTGTTGCCGATCCTTCACAGTGGATGAGAACATTTGGTATCGACATTGATTCAAGGGATACGACAGAACTGCTGGAGACGGCAAGGAAAATTACTGCCCCGGAGATCGCCGGTGCAAAGATGAGGATTCAAAAGCTGTTCTCAGAACCCATTCCCGACCATGATCAGGCAGAACGTTCCATCAGGCTTTACCTGGCGATCCGGAAGCTGGTGCGGGAAAACGAGTGGGATTTTTATACCATCCAGTCATTTCCCGGTCTGGGAGACGAATATAGTGCAACTTGCTTTGCTCAAAGCATGATGCTGGAAGAAGGCACAGGAACATCGACCCTGGGTGATCTCAATACCGCACTAACGGTAAAATGCCTCACCGACCTGAGTGATGAACCCGTCTATTACGGTGATCTGCAGCACATCGACAAATCGAACAACGAAATCAAGATCATTGGCGACGGAGCCTGTCCGCCCTCGTTGGCAGGGAAAACCGGACCTGCAGGTTTTGCCGAACACGGGATCCCGACTGAAGGTGAAGCAGGAGGAATATCAGTCCGGCTGGTCTGTAAAACAGGTGAAGGGGTCCTTGCCCGGCTCGGCCGCAGTAACGGACAATTCGAAATGGTCATTGTCCGTTGCAGTATTTTTGAACCGGATGGCGGTTTGATCGAAAATAGGAAAAATGAATGCGGAATCCCTTTCTGGCCTCATGGCTTTGTAAAGGCGGAATGCGACATCGACAGCCTTCTGCAAGCCTGGAATAACGAATATGCATGCCTAGGCTACGGGAGACATCTTTATGAGGAACTGATTGCTTTTTGCGAACTCACCGGCATTAAGGCAGTCGCATTGTGACATAACCATGAAAGCCGGCTATGGTAATTGGGAGGTGGTATGTGATCCGGATGACGGCGCCAGACTTTCGTCCCTGAAATATATGGGATACGAATTGCTGGCGACGGAACCGGATTCATTCACTCCACCTGACAAAGATTATGGAGAATATGAAACCCGCCCTGTTTACGGATACGATGATTGTTTCCCCTCTGTGGATGAATGCAGGTATCCTGAAAGTGGTTTTATTTGCAGGGATCACGGTCAGCTATGTTGGGAGCGGTGGAAGGTTGAAAACTTAGCCGGTAAGTTAATATGCTCGGTTAGAACGGATCGACCTTCTGTTAAGTTTAGCAGAATACTGGAACTTTCAGAGGATTCCATCCTTTGGTTTTTCGAGGTTGAAAACAGGACAGAGAAGGCTTTGCCTTTTCTCCATGTCATGCACCCTCTGATGTATTTAAACCAGATCTGCAACATTGAAGTGCCTGAATTTGGATCAATCTTTGATGAAAACAGCCAAACATTCCTAACATGTAACAGCCCTGAAACTGTAAACCAATACCTGAAGTCTATCTCTGCAGGGAATTATAAAATGCTTTTACTGAAAGATGTCAAAGAAGGGACTTTCCGTATTGTGTTCAAAAACAACAGGAAACTTGAGATCAGATTTGACCGGGAATTATTTCCAACATTCGGGATTTGGTGGAATAATTCTGCATACCCCGATCAGGAAGGAATACGGCGGAATGAATGTGCTTTTGAACCAATTCCGGGGACTTGCAGTAATCTTGAGAAATCATACCAGGACGGATTGTTTTTACAAGTTCCTGCCGGGCAAACGTTTAACTGGAACATTAAATGGACAATGATCCGTTGATCCGGCAATAAACCCTCGATACTATTTCGGAAGAAACGTTCAGAATGGAAAGATTGGGGGAGCAAGCCCCTTCATGAGATAGCAGAAGCCAAAGCAGATGAAATTCTCAATAAATCCTTTTCAAAGTTAATATCAGATGAACGAGCCACCTGTTTAAGAAAAATAGAGGAATCATTTCTAAGAAGATATTCCTGAATTTTTAAGATAGCAGGGAGAGGAATTAAATAGA
>CAZOYZ010000664.1:0-2788 GCA_964584045.1 uncultured Prolixibacteraceae bacterium
CCTGCTTTTGCCCAGGAAAAGTTTGATGTATTGAATACCTGGCTCCGGTACAGCGATGCCCCTAATTCCTTATATCATCACCTGACAGGCGAAGCATACCGGTTACTGGATCAGCGGGCTGAAGAGGTCTCACAGTTAACCACAGTTGATCAGTGGAAAGAAAGGCAATCCCGGTTGCGGAAATCCCTGTGGGATGTTTTGGGATCCTTCCCTGAGAAGACGCCACTGAACGCTAAAGTCACAGGGAGAATACAAAAAGACGACTACCGGATTGAAAACCTGATTTACGAGTCGCTTCCCGGATTCTATGTGACAGCCTCCCTGTTTATCCCGACCGACTTGAAAAAGCCAGCCCCGGCCATCCTGTTTTGTTCGGGACACAGTACGGAAGCATACCGGAAGCAGTCTTACCAGCTTCCGCTTTTAAACCTGGTAAAAAAAGGGTTTGTAGTTCTGGCAACAGACCCTATCGGGCAGGGTGAACGACTCCAGTATTTTGATGAGCAAACCGGTAAGTCATCGATAGGAGGCTCCACCAAAGAGCATTCCTATCCTTCCGTGCAGGTTTCGTTAACCGGGCAATCAGTCGCCCGTTATTTTATATGGGACGGCATGCGGGGGATTGATTACCTGGTGAGCCGGAAGGAAGTTGACGCCAAAAGGATCGGCGTCCACGGAATTTCAGGAGGAGGAACACAAACAGCCTATGTTTCAGCCCTTGACGAGCGGGTGTCAGTCTCAGCGCCCGCCTGTTATATCACCAGCTTCAGGCGATTGATGGAATCCATCGGGGTACAGGACGGCGAACAAAATTTTTGTCACGGAATTAAAAACGGGATTGACCATGCCGATTTTATCGAAGCCCGTGCGCCGAAACCCACGCTGATCATGGCAACGACCAACGATTTTTTCAGTATCCAGGGAGCACGCGAAACTTACGCGGAGGTAAAAGGGGTATACCGGATTTTTGGTAAGCCGGATAACCTTCAACTGGTCGAGGACGACTATATCCATGGCTATAGCCAAAAAAACCGCGAGGCGATGTATGCGTTCTTCCAGAGACACCTGATGCTGCCCGGCTCCCCGGAAGAGGAAGATGTGGAATACCTTACTAAGAAGGAATTGCAAAAGACTCAAACAGGTCAGCTATCCGCATCATTGGGAGGAGAAACTGTTTTCAGCCTTAACCGCAGGGAAGCTGAAAGGTGTATTGGCAAGTTACAGGAATCAAGGACAAATCTGAAGCAACATCTTTCGCAGGTTCGTGGTTCGGCCATGAGATTGTCGGGATACAAGGAACCGTCGTTTTCGGATATACCGGTATTTACCGGGAGAGTACCAAAGGATAACTATGTCATTGAAAAGTATTTTGTGAAAGGCGAAGGCGATTACGTTCTTCCTTATCTTTTGTTTGTTCCTGACAACCCGAACAGAAAAGCGGTGATTTACCTGCACCCGGAAGGAAAGTCAGGCACCCTGAAACAGGAAAGTGAAATCGAATGGCTGGTGGGGCATGGTTTTACAGTGCTTGTACCGGACCTTTTGGGAACCGGGGAACTGGGAAACGGCTCCTTAAAAGGAGATGCATATATCGGTAATATTTCCTACAACATGTGTTATACGGCCATGCTTATCGGGAGGAGCATTGTGGGTATCCGGACAGCCGATGTGGTGAAACTTTCCCGTTTGCTTAAACAAAATGAACGAATTGACTATGTTTGTGGTATTGCCCGTGAAGAAATGTCCCCGGTGTTGCTGCACGCGGCGGCCTTTGACCCGGTCATTTCGCAGGTTATCCTTATTAAACCCTGTTCTTCTTACCGTTCTTTTGTGATCAACCGTTTTTACGATCCCCGGTTTGTTTACAGCCTGGTCCCCGGAGCGCTTACCGCATACGATCTTCCCGACCTTGCTGCCTCTTTGGCGCCAGGTAAACTGACTATCGCCGGTATGACCGATGCCAGGGGACAAATCAACCCGGAAGAAACAGAAACGGATCTGCAGGTAATAAAGGATGGCTATAAGATTAACAATTCTGAAAATCAACTGGAAATATTACCAGAGCAATCCGTGACAGATCCGGGTATTTTGTTTCGGGAACAGGCAATTCAATAATCAAAAAACGAACATGAGACAGTACAATCAGCCAGGAAGGTAAACGATACCAGGCTTATTAACCATCGAAGACCACTGACTTGTAAGATTTGGCTGAACAGATTTTGTTTGGCCAAATCTTATTTTCTGTTATATTTGATTCTTCCGGGAAAGACCGTCCGAAAACATCCCCGAAACGGGAAGGAGATAAAATTTATTATGATAAAAATTGACGCAATGAAGTCAGCAATCGTGTTATTTGCCCTTTTTACAGCGGCCGTTTTTCAGCTTCGTGCCCAGTCGGTTATTCTGACCAGCGATCAGCAACTGGAAGGGCTGACCGACCCGGAACGAAAGCAGGATCTGTCGGTCGGTTACGAAAAATATGTTCGCAGTCTGCGGGAAATTTGCGAAGAAGGGAAAAGCCGGGGTTCGCGCGAATTAGTGGTGGCGTTCGATGAGTTTTTCAGACAATACAGAACCGACGCCGGAGCCGAACGGAAGCTTACACCCGACATGGACGAGTATGTTGACAAAATAAAGGTCGTAAGCGATTTTGCCCGTCAATATGGTCTGGGGCTTTGTTTGAGTTTGTTAAGTCCGCTTGAACTGGGACAGGCCTATAAAAGGCAAACCGGAAACAGCGGACGCTGGCTGGCTTATAAAGTGGGATTCCGCGATCCTGAAACCGGGA
>CAZOYZ010000665.1:0-2781 GCA_964584045.1 uncultured Prolixibacteraceae bacterium
GTGATTGAACCGGATCCTGTTTTTTACCAGGGGGGAGACGGTGTTCATCCGGCTCGTGCAGGCGTGAAGGCATTGGCGACACAGGTCAGCAACAAAATCCGTCAGGCCCTGGGCGAAAAAAACCTGATCGAATGATTTTTCGGCCGGCGACACCTACAGTAAATGAAGGTAACGTTGCCGCCTTAGCTATATTTACTTGTGCGTGACTGGTGACTATGCCTCTTGAATAAAAAAGAAAAACTAAACAGCGGCGGGTCGACCTTTTATCTGATCGTTTTCGTACTTTATGCTCCTATTTGTCCTTTATATAAATCAGAAATGGGAAAAATCAAGTCGTAATCGTTCCAGTTTAGATTTCCATCTGTTATCGAAAATTTCGAGAACATTCTTTCGTCTAAATATTTTTTAATTGACGGATGGAGAGACTTTAATAAAAACGGTTTGAAATCAACAAGCTTCTCGTGCCCATCACTGAACTTTATTCGGACTGCATAATCAGATAAATATTTTGCTGAATCAATTTTCAGTTGGCTTAATCCGGATGCTGAATCCTCATATTCGACAATTATTTTCATTTTAACCGTTTTGTGATTTTTTCAAATTCAACATTCTTATGGTAAACAAAATAGGAAATCCATTTTTCAACTATTCTGTTAGCGTATTCTTCAAGAAAAACCTCGAAATCCTTCAGATCACTCCCTTTAAGTGGTTGTGATCCCGAAATGTTAGTGATCTTTATTTCCGAAATCTCGCCGTTTACAATATAGAATTCCGCTTTACTTTCAAATTCCCCTTTTTTTGCATGTACATGAATCGGTTCATGCTCATTTGAGTAGAAGAAAATGAGAATCCCTAAATATTCAAATATCTTTGGCATTATCTAATCTCTTTCATAACTCTTACAAATTTATAAAATATCGGACCGAAATAAAAGCCTGTGGTGATTTACACCTCTTTCCCTATTTTACCGGGATGTTAATACTCCCTGTGAGAGTTTTCTGTTTTCCGGTCTAAAGTACCACGATACTCCGGTTAACACCAGTAACAATGCAGGTCCGAAGAGCTCTTTTGCACTATCTCCAACTGCCAGATGCGAAAAGAGCGCACCCGACATTGCAAAGAAAAAACCTGCATACGCCCATTCCTTTACTAAAGGGAATTTAGGAATCAGGATGGCTACGACTCCCAGGAGCTTCCAGATGCCCAACAGCGTCAGGATATAGACCGGATAACCCAGTTTTGCTATGAGATCCGTTTCTTCCTGGATTTTTATCAACTGCACGATTCCGGTTGATACCATCCCCAATGCCAGCCAGCCGGTGGAAATCCAGTAAATGATTTTATTTTTCTTGGTCATAAATTGTCAGTTTTGTATTTTACTTAGTATTTCCTGTAGCCGGTTATGGGCCATATTGATACCATACGCAAAAGGTAACTTCAGGTGTTGGTCGCGCGCCTCAACCGATTCATAGATCACATGCATATTGAGCTGACTGGTTTTGTCAGTAAGTCTTTCAAATTCAAAGACTTCAAGCTGAACACCAAAAGGTGCATTCTCCATCTCAAAGGTCCGCGTAATTTTCCGGTTCGGTAGGAACTCGTGGATTACTCCGTTGGCCCGAAAGACCACATTCCCCTGCGCATCGGAGGTTTCAAACCGGTAACTGCCGTGCTTCTTACTTTCAAGTTTCTCCACTCTCGTTCCCATCCATTGCTCAACCAGACCGGGTTCTGCATACGCTCTGAAAAGCAATTCCAACGGTAAGTCGAATTCCCTCATAATGAACAGATCCTGCCTGCCATTTTCTGCATTGATTTTTGTTTTTCGCTCCATATCTTTCTACTTATTGTGATTTGTATTGTTTCATGACGGTTTCCAGTTTGTTAAACCGGTCATCCCACATTTTGCGGAATGGTTCAATAAAATCGCCTATCTCTTTTATTTTTTGGAGATTCAGGTGATAGTATATTTCCCTGCCGTTTTGCTCTTGCTGAAGCAATTCGCACTCAGTGAGTATTTGCAGGTGCTTTGAAACAGTCGGTCTGGCTGTGTCAAAGTTTGAAGCGATGGCCCCGGCCGTCATCGATTGCGAAGCGACCAAAAGCAGGATTGCCCTTCTGGTCGGATCTGCTATCGCTTGAAAAACATCGCGTCTTAATTTCATTGTGTAGTTATTTGACTACAAATATATGTGTAGTTATTTAACTACGCAATCTTTTTTCAGTTTTCTGATAAATATTTTTTCCTGAGAATAAATAAACTCCGGTATTTGCAGATGGAAATCAACTGAGCGCATTTGATTGACGCATTCCTAACTACCGGCTAAAGTTTGTAACTTTATGCCCGGCACTAAAGCACAGATATCCCGGTATGAAACGAGCCATGATTACCGCAGTTTACGCCTAAGATGATGTTTATTGGCGAGTTCCATACGTCGATATCCTTGAAAAAAGTAATGACGTTTAGTCCGCAAATTATACACAGTTAAGTTGAAATGATAAACCTATGAAGATTCTCCATACATCCGACTGGCACCTGGGTAAGCGGCTTGACGACTTTTCGCGCATGGAAGAGCAGCAGGCGGTTTTGCAGGAAATTTGTGAAATCGCAGAATGCGAACAGGTTGATGCCGTACTCGTGGCCGGCGATTTGTTCGATACCTTTAATCCCCCCTCAGAAGCCGTCGATCTGCTTTACAAAACCTTGAAGCGCCTCACCGGCAACAGCCGCCGCCCGGTCATTGCCATTGCAGGGAACCACGATTCGCCCGACCGCATTGA
>CAZOYZ010000666.1:0-427 GCA_964584045.1 uncultured Prolixibacteraceae bacterium
GATGCACTTTTCCACTTCATCGATCCAGCCCAGATCCTGATGAGTTGTAACGGGCAGCAAAATTTCACCTTTGGCCGAAACCGAGCCGGAAACTTCTTTGAGAAGGTTGTATGTTTCATTATCGCACCAGAAAACCCCTTCAGGGAGTTGAGCAGTCAATTCCACAGAAAAGTGAATAAATATGATCAAAAATTACACAGCTTTTATCATAACTTCTGAGGTTTATTATTGTTTTAGTACATTGTAAATTTTCAGCCGAATAGCTCAACAGACAGCCGTTAATTTCTCCGGCCATCAGTATCTTCCATATTCACCGACCAGTTCGGCAACACGCCTGACTCTTTGTTCAAGTCCATCAGGGGGAACCTGATCAGCCACACCAAGTACATAACGGGGCTGACTGATCATCACAGTAAGCACATGCCGG
>CAZOYZ010000666.1:437-2781 GCA_964584045.1 uncultured Prolixibacteraceae bacterium
CTCTTCATCACTGACACAACCGGTGAAATAAGATCCGGGAATTCCTCCCCAAAGAATACTCATTGAATTGCCCGACACGGCGGCGAGATCTTCAAATTTCACATCACCGACCGGAGCCGGCGTCAACGCTTCAAGTACAGAAAACCCCACAGCAGCTTCCTGGCTTATCAATCCCGCCAGCGTTCCGTCCATGTGAATGAAAGAATACTTACCGGCTTCTTTTATTTTCATCGTCCATTCTTTCTGATAGTCGTACATGTACAGTTGAAAGAAGTCAGGGCCTACCATTTCAGCAGAAAGGTTTTCCGGGATCATCAAAACTTCGGCCGGACTATCGACTGCGATCCGGGCGGCCTGATCAAATGCCACTTTCATCGTATCTAGCAGGTCCTTAAATTCATCAGGCATCGTCAGCGCAATCATGGTAACAGCTTCCACACCGGCTTCAAGCGCCATCAAATGCATAAAGGGGCTTTTGGGCAAATAGCAGAGTACCACTCCCTGGTTACCAACCTGCTGCTTTCGCTGATTTGCAAAAGCGTAGTCAGTTTCAAAGCGAATATTGTCATAAATGAACTTCATGACGGGAATATCATCACCCGATTTCATAAAATGTTCGACAGGCCCTTCGGAGAATGACGTTGGGATGTATTCCCAGCATTCCCTGACAGAACCAACCGGTGTTGTGATTTCCTTATACCGGCGCAGGCCTTCATTCCATTCATTCACCCTGCAATTCTCATAAATTTGTCTGAAAGGGAAATACCCCTGCAGATAAAAACCGACCCCCAGTTCCTGATGCCACTGGATGTAATCGTCCGAAGCGATAAAACCCTCAGGTTTCAATCCCCGTTTAATCAATGAATTTGCCCAATAATCAAGATCTCCGCACCAGGGAACCTGATCGGGCTGAACGCCCCGCAGTATATTCAATATCCGTTCTCTTGGGTTCATAATAAACTATTTTAGTCGTTAGGTTTTGTGGTTATTTAACCGGTTTCTATTTGAAAAATTTTGCACTAAAACCTGAGTTTAAACATTTCGATTGAATTTCGCCCGATATCCAGTTTGAAGCCCTTTCCGCGAAGACCGGTATCCTGATCTTCAATCAGGCTGGCTTTCAGCAAACTCCTCACGGGAGAAAAAAGTGTCAGTGTGATCTCTTTGTCCTTTCCTTCCATCTCGACCAGCCGGATGATCAAACTCCTGTCATCATCACTTTTCTTTAAGGTCGTTATTCGGACAAACGGAGAAGATACTGACAAAAAGCTCATTTCAGGAGGAAGTATGCCCTTCGCTGCATGACTGCACATCACAGAACTTAACGGGTGGTTTTCTCCAACCCCGAAATGATACCCGTTCTTCCACCCTGACCGATGAGAGGTCAGGGAAATCCTGAATTGATGGTTCCCTTTGGGGTGATACCAGTTTCCTTCTCCGTGGCAACTCTTGTGCGACGAAAGCAATATCGCCTGAAGAACGGGATAGCCCGCTGACTCTCTGGTTGGATCAATCCAGTCGGCTACGGCCACATTGGTTGACAGGGTCACTCCGGATTCCTCATTGCTGGCAGAAATGAAGTTTTCAATTTCTCTGGGATTGATTTCCTCAGGCATTTGCCGGTAAGTTCCTCCCAATGACCAGCCCTCCGGCGGCCAGTCCAGTTCGTCCCTGCCAACCTGAACGGTACCCATCGGCACATCATAAGTAATCTGCCCCTGATCCATATTCAGAGCGAGGGCCACCCTGAGCTGCCGGTTACGCTCTCCAGGCCAGTCGGGAATCGCATATTCCAGATCAATTTTTTCAGTTGATGATAGATCGTGACCGTTTGAATAACGGAGAAATTTTGCATCTGCGAGACGGACTCAAAGGACGCAAATACGGCATGATCATCCTTAAGTTTCCAGATACTGTTCTTCATGCCCAGTGTTTCAAATTTCTCCATATTGGTCGGCGTCACCTCCACAAACTCGCCTGCTCCATTACCGTTGTATCCGAGACTTGGCAGATCGCCTCCTGCAAACTTGGTGGTATTGAAAATCAGCCTTCCGGTTTCTTTGTCCACAAGCCTGGTGATTCCGCCTGACCCCAGTTCCATCCTATAAAACCGGTTCTCGCAAAAATTGCTTCCGGTTTTCACTTCGGTCGCCTGTAATAGACCTCCTTTTTTCAGTTGAAACGTGCTATAGCCTATAGAAGGAATGTTCTCTGCCGTGAATGAAATCAGCTTTTTGTGTCCGGACATCCTGATTTGGGATGGAACAAGCTTTTCCTTCGGATCAAAAATATGCCATTCCTGCCCCTTCCGGTACGAAATGCCAATGGTGACAATGCCGCTGCT
>CAZOYZ010000667.1:0-2760 GCA_964584045.1 uncultured Prolixibacteraceae bacterium
GTATTTGGAATCATAGTTGTAGTTTGCACGGGCAAAGAATGAGGCTAACTGAGCGCCTGAATACCCGGAACCAATATCTTTGATCGCAGAGCTGCCCAGGTTGTACCATAACATATAGTCGTAACTGACGCCCTGGCCTGTCGCGGAAAAATTGTTATTCTCAGTTTCCCAAAGCTCAGTACCCAACATGGCATTCAGGTTATGCTTTTGGGCAATGGTTTTGTCGTAAGTGGCCAGCCCGGTCAATTGCCAGGTTGTGGAATTACTGGTGGACCGTTCTGCAGAACTTTGGCCGGTCGAAGAAAGAGAAGGAACAGTATAGTCACGATTTTCAGAGATACTCTTGGTGATGGAAGGCTGCGCGGAGATCTTCAGCCCGGGGATCACTTCGTAAGCAAAGTACCCGTTCGCAGTGACGTTGGTTGAAAAACTATTGTCGTTACCCTCCATGATCTCATAGTAAGGATTGACATACGTCGTAATTCCGTAAGGATCGGTGATATTATACTCCCCGTTTTCCTTATAAATGGGAACACTGGGAGCCCATTGCAGCGCGGCAAATAAAGGACCTTTGGCCGTGATGTCCGATCCATGAGACCGGCCTTGCGAAGCCGATAAGTCTATGCGTCCGGAAAACCTGGAACCCAGTTTGAAGTCGAAGTTGGAGCGCAAACGGTAAGATTTGCTGGATTGGTTTTTAATTAAACCTGTGTTGTCGATATAATTACCCCCCACGTAGAACTTCATTTTTTCTGTACCTCCCGATACGCTGGCCTGGTAATTTTGACGGATACCGGTCTGCGTGGTTACTCGCTGCCAATCCGTATCTACGCTCTTGTCAAAGTTGATGTTACGGCCAAAATAGCTGTTATAGAAGTCAGCAAATTCTGGGCCATTCAGCAAATCATAGAACTTAGGATACGTCGCGAAAGAAGTAGTGGCAGAAACCTCCACGGTAGGATCGCTGATCTTACCGCGTTTGGTCGTGATCAACACCACGCCGTTTGCGCCACGGGAACCGTAAATCGCAGTAGCAGATGCATCTTTCAGGATCTCGATCGATTCCACATCGTTCGGGCTGTAAGAACCCATCGGCACACCGTCTACGATGTAAAGAGGATCGTTGTTGCCGTTCAATGAGTTGGAGCCGCGGATACGGATCTTAACAGAACCGTCACCATTCGTTTTAACAACCACACCGGGAGCATTACCACGCAGCATTTCGGCAATACCCTGAACCGGCTGAGCTTTGTAAGCAATCGGTGAAACCTGAGCTACTGCGCCGGTCAAATCTTTCTTCTTTACCGTACCGTAACCGATAGCCACCACTTCTTCAATTCCGATGGTCTCTTCTTCCATGATTACATTTAGGTTCGATTGGCCTGCAACCATGATTTCCTGGGTTTTCATCCCTACGAACGAGAAAACCAACGTGGCATTGGACGGCACATTGGACAAGGAATAGCCTCCGTTTGCATCGGTAATAACCCCAAGGGATGTGCCCTTCACGACTACCGACACCCCTGGTACCGGCATATCGGAAGTATCGGTCACCTTGCCCGAAACTTTCAGCGATTGCTGGGAGATTTCAAAAACGCCTTCAGGTTTGGAAAGAATAACCTGACGGTCAATGACCGAATACCTGATCTTATTCTCCGCAAAAAGGCGGTTTAAGACCTCTTTGATCTCAGCTTCCTGAATGTTGATCGTGTAAACCTGATCAACATCAATGTCTGTTTTGTTGTAGGCAAAACGGTACTTTGTTTCGCTTTCGATCTGCATGAGGATATCTTCCAGCTTCATCTGTTTCACTGAAAGCGAAATCTTCGAGTTTTGCGTGTACGAGTTCAATGCAAAAGATTGCATGAAACAAACCAACGATATGACAAGAACAAGTCTCATAATTAAAAATGTTTTTTTTACAGCATGGTCATACCACGCCTCATACTTGTAAATTTTTTTCATAAATTTGAAAATTAGTAATGTAAACTCAGATAAACGTTACTTAATTGCGGGACGGCATTGGTAGTGCTTTCCCGCTTTTTTCCTCTTTGGGCTCACTACTGCATAGGCTGTTTATTTTTTATAATTATTTTCTTTTTTGAATAAGTGTGATTTTCCTGCAAGGTTCGTTCCTCAATCCGGTAGCTCACCGGAGAGATCATTGTAAGCAGGTTCACTGCATTTTCGAGCGTCTCATTTTCGAGCGTCAACTGTATTTCCATATTATCCAACCCCTTTGTCTGAAGCTCGAAATCGACATTATAGAACCGGCTTAGTTTCATGCAGGCCTTCTTCAGCGAAATATTCTTGAGGATCAGTCTGCCATCTTTCCATGCTATAAAATCATCGATATTTCTCACCGTGAACTTTTCGATCGAATTGTCCGCCGGATGATAGATCGCACGTTCATTGGGTCTCATCGCATGTATTTGCCTGTCACCCCGATTAAGCTTTACGCTTCCGGTTTGAAGCACAACCTCGCAGGACTGATCTTCCGAATAGGCAGAAACGTTAAACTCCGTCCCAAGCACTTCAATATCCAGCTTCGCCGGTGTTTTAACGATGAATGGATGTTCTTCCCGGTGAGTCACCTCAAAAAAGGCAAGACCATCCAAATCGACGATCCGCTGATCGTCCTGACCCAGATAATATTTCAATCTGGAGCCGTAGCCCAGCCATCCGGTTGTCCCGTCGGGAAGCACGAACTGACTGCGAAAACCTTCATGAGAAATGATTTCGACCACCTGCTGGTTGGTT
>CAZOYZ010000668.1:0-1174 GCA_964584045.1 uncultured Prolixibacteraceae bacterium
GGGTGAAACCAATGCGTATAATGGGTCGCGCCATTTTCAGTCGCCCAGGCTTTCATCCCCTGTGCAACCTGATCCGCCATCTTGCGGTCTACCGGCACACTATGGTCCACGGCCTCGCAAACAGCCGCGTAAGCTTCCCTGGACAGATACTTTTTCATCTTGGGACGGTCGAACACATTCATCCCGAAAAAATCGGAGGTCAGGTTACTCTCCCGCTTTACAGGAAGAGGTTCACGCAATAAAACATCCTGAAGCGCTTTAAATCTGAATTCTGGCATAGTCTTGTCTTTGTGATTAATATTCCGGTCAGAAGATTATATTACTCATTTTCCCGACAAAAATAGATTTTTTCAGGGGTCAATTTCAAAAAAATACTGTTTTTTTTTACTCACCCCTCCTGCAGCCAAAGATATCTTCCTTTTTTACCAAAATTGTCACCCTCGTTGGAGGATGTGTAATTGCTGTCGGAATTCATCTTCTTTTTACTAACTTTAGCCACTCTAAACAAACGTCCATGCAAGGTGCCGCGAGGTTAATGATGAAGCTTCTGACCCTGGTTTTTCTGGGACTGGTGTATTTCTACAAGTACGTCCTATCACCGCTGCTCCCGGCCTCATGCCGGCATGTGCCAACCTGTTCGCAATATGCCATAGAAGCCATTAAAATTCATGGTCCCTTTAAAGGGGTTTGGCTGGCAGCCCGGCGCATTTCCCGCTGTCACCCGTGGGGAACTCACGGATACGATCCTGTCCCGCCGGCAGGAACAGCCGGCGTAAAAAACCTGGCGTTTAAAAAACATCATTCCCCGCAACAAAGAACCGGTTCGGGGGTTACATGAAGACAGTTCGCTATTATTGGTTGCAATTCAACGGACAGATGAAACGATTAATCCTGTTTTTTATCCTGATCGCCTCCGGTTGCATGTCAAGGCAACAGGCCGGCAGGATCACCATTTCGGTGACCATCCTGCCGCAAAAATATTTTGTCGAAAAGATCGCCGGCGACCGTGTAGCCGTAAATGTCCTGGTCCCCCCGGGAGCGAGCCCTGAACTTTATTCACTCATGCCGTCACAAATGAGAGAATTATCCCGTTCGGCAGCCTGGCTGCGCATCGGCAAGATCGGTTTTGAAGAAAGCTGGCTGGACAAGATCAGACAAAGCGTACCCGGGCTGA
>CAZOYZ010000668.1:1274-2759 GCA_964584045.1 uncultured Prolixibacteraceae bacterium
CTCAGTGTCAGCTACGGCGAAGAAGCGGTATTAAAAAAGGTTGACCTGGAAATCCGCGAAAAAGACTTTCTGGGAATGATCGGCCCCAACGGAGGCGGTAAAACCACGCTGATCAAAGCGTTGCTTGGATTGGTCAGGCCTTTTGAAGGGCAAATTACCTTTCATATACCCATGACCCGGATTGGCTATCTTCCCCAGATCAACCAGATCGACAAACGGTTCCCGATCAAGGTCATTGATGTGGTCCGCTCCGGAAAAGCTCATGGCCGGCATTTCAACCTGTTTAAACACGACCGGGCTGAAATCGGGCGTGCAGAGACCCTTCTCGGGGAAATGGGTATCGCCGGCCTCCGGGACAAGGCGATCGGAGAATTGTCGGGAGGCCAGATGCAGCGCGTCTTTCTGTGCCGTTCCCTGATGAACGATCCGGAACTGCTGATCCTTGACGAGCCGGATTCTTTCGTCGACAACCACTTTGAAAACGAGCTGTACAGGAAACTGAAAGAGCTCAATGAGCGGATGGCCATCATCCTGGTTTCGCACGATGTGGGCACGATCACCTATTATGTAAAGACCATCGCCTGCGTGAACACGGTGTTGCACTACCATCCCAGCAACCGGATCACCTCCGAGCAATTAGCCGCCTATCATTGTCCGCTGCAGATCATCACCCACGGGGATATTCCGCATACGGTACTAAAGTTACACGATAAGCAGGACCAACATGAGCACATTCATTGACTTATTTTCATACGACTTTTTTATTCACGCCCTCTGGGCGTCACTTTTTAGTGCCGTCAGTTGCGGTCTGATCGGCACCTATATCGTTTCACGCCGCATTGTTTTCATCAGCGGGGGGATCACGCATGCCTCGTTCGGCGGGATCGGCATCGGGTATTTTTTAGGACTGGAACCGTTGCTGGGAGCAGCTGTCTTTTCGGTCTTATCTGCCCTTGGGATCCAGTTTTTTACCCAAAAGGGCAAACTGAGGGAAGATTCGTCCATCGCCATCTGGTGGTCGCTGGGAATGGCTGTCGGGGTTATTTTTGTCTACTTGTCGCCGGGATACGCCCCTAACCTGATGAGCTATCTCTTTGGAAGCATCCTCACCGTCTCCGGCACCGAGATTATCTTAATGGCAGCCCTTTCACTGCTGCTGGTTGGTTTCTTTCTGCTCAGGTACCGGACGATTCTTTACGTGGCCTTTAACGAAGAGTTTGCCAAAGTGACCGGACTGCCCGTGGGCCGAATCAACTACCTGCTGATCAGCCTTATCGCCATCACCATCGTCCTGAACATCCGGGTGGTCGGTATTATTCTGATCCTTTCGCTGCTCACGTTACCCCAGGCGACTGCCAACCTGTTCACCAATGATTTTAAACGCATGATGGTCCTGTCGGTGATGTTTGCCTTCATCGGCTCTTTCAGCGGACTGCTGATTTCATTTTTCGCTGATATTCCTTCGGGAGCATCGATCATTTTCAC
>CAZOYZ010000669.1:0-1921 GCA_964584045.1 uncultured Prolixibacteraceae bacterium
AGACCTGTACCCGCAAGGGTAAATTTGACACTATCGTTGTTGACCCGGGCTTTCGTGGGGGAGATTGAAGTAAGTGTCATCTGGGGCCGGACAGAAAACGCCGGCGTCGATTTTACCTGACTGTCCGGGTTGATTACAACGAAATACCAGGATCCTTCCTCCATGCCGTTTAATTTGCTGGCAGTAAGCTTACAGACGATCTCTGTACTGGTGTGGGATTCGATATTTGATACAGTTTCATTCTCCTCGCCGGACTTCATCAGGAGGACCGACACGGATGAATTAAAGCCTTCACCGATGATCGTTATCGTCGTGGTTTTACCCTGGTAACCAACTTCCGGACTGAAAGAGGTAATCGATAGCGCATCGGCAACAGGAACCGCAATAGTAAGCAGGACGATCAGACAAAGGAATAAAACGGATTTTTTCATATCATACTCCCCTCGAGGATTTGATTAGATGAAATATTCATAAGCCACCATGGGATATATTCAGCACATGGTACAGAAGATAAAATTAACTCCACAGTAAATAATATTGTTCATTTTGTTATGACATTCCAGTATACTGAATCTGGGAATATTAGACACTTACAAAAACGGGGATTTTCAGAGATTGTTTTCATTTATTGACTTAGTTCTTCACTAATTATTAGCCTGAACTAAAGAAAAGAGTAAGATCTAACCTGATAGCAGGCGCTGGATATGGTCACGATATGGTAAAAAAAGCCAGATTCAGAGATGTGCCGGCTTCGTACGATTTGTTTGGATTTTGGTATTCTTCAGCGTAATTTTTTTCCAGGCAGACTCTGCTGAATAATTTTCAATCGCGATCATGTGGTGTCAGGTGATGAGGCGATAATCGGATAATTATCCGACAAAATGCATGTACATGCTACAAATTTTTTTATTTGCCGGCGTGAGAGGGTTTGTTGATCAACCAGACCCTGCCTGAAAAAATTTGAGCAGGGGGTGAGGGGGTGGTTGAAAATTTTTTGCCGGAGATCGATTGCGATGCTGATAATGGTGTACCTATTCACTCAGGTTTTTGGCAGGTAGTGTACACTACCAGGATTCACGGTGGAATTATGAGAGAAGTACTGAGACAACGGTGCGGGAAGATGTGGTGCCATTTTCACGGATTTAGGATAGACCGATCCGAAAAAACAAAATTGTATCCCGGGCTGGTTTTGAGTGAAGCAGATTAATTATCCCCAAGCGCGAAAACTAATGGCACATAAGCCCGTGGGCCTGTGGCTTAGCCTGGACATAGCGCCGGGCTTCTAACCCGGATGTCGGGGGTTCAAATCCCTCCAGGCCCGTCTTTTTATGTGCCAATGATTTTTAAAAATGCATTTTTCCTGGAGAACACCATGACCGGTCTGGGGTTCACACAGAGATGATGTGCATTAATTATTTCTCGATACGACGGGGGATCCCAGGCAATTTCACAAGGACTTCCAAACAGGGCCAGCACACCTGCCATGAGATCGGTTGCCGGATTATATGTTGGCGCAAAGAATGCGGAGGGAAGAGATGCCAGCCCGAAATAAAGCAGATATATGCCCATTCCCCCGAGCAGGATCGCCATGATGATCCGGGCCGTGCGGGTTCTCTGGTTTTTTTGGAATATCACACGGGGTTCCGGCATGCTCAGGTACCACAACACGATGATGACGAGCGATGCCCCCGCAAACATCCACTCGGACAGGCTGGATACCTCCAGCCAGAAATAATGCCCTACATAATCTGGGATGATAAATACCGGAAACGGACCCAAAAGCGGGAAGTACCATGTTGATGGGACTGACCACATGGCATCAAGGATCTGGTGGGAAAAAACCGCACAGGCGAATGCCATGCCAAGCAGGGTATGCCGGTATTTCCAGAGTATCACGGCGGATACACCAATGACTGCACAA
>CAZOYZ010000669.1:1935-2758 GCA_964584045.1 uncultured Prolixibacteraceae bacterium
TGGTCCTGCCGGATCCCAGAATGCCGGGAATTATCATGGCGAGCGATTTGTCGAGAAGATCGGAAAGGATTGCACCAAGGATACAGAGTGGAAGCGCCCGCCGGTCATGAGTTACGTGCCAGAATCCAACACCAATGAGGGCACCACAAAAGACGTGGGCGAAGATAAACATACAATTTCGTTTGATATTACCACATATAGGATCTCCGTCGTGGTTCGCACAGGAAGACCCTGAGACCACCTTAAGGAACTGAGCGGTCGCGGGTGAAGCGGGCGATCAACCGGGGCATTCCGAAATGATCCAATCCAGGTGGCTTACCCGGGATAATAACGTAAAAAAGATTAAAGCGCATCCTGCTCATCGGCAGGCTGCTCATCCAGAGGTTTTTGCAGGATCTGGACATCTGCTATGTTGTGCTGGCGTAGGGCCAGTTTCTTTGCCTTGAAGATGTTCTTGCCATCCTTACCGATAGCAATACCATCGACACCTGGTCCGCCATCGAGCAGCACGGTTCGCGCAAAGCCACCGGCCACATCGCCCGCTGCCTGATCGAGCAAAAGGACGTGGACGCGCTCCTTGTCACGTTCGTCCTCATGCCGGAAAGCATGTTCGACATTCCCGAGGCCTTCGGCGATATTTTCCGCCGCCATCCGCACAAACCGGTTTTTGCCAGCTACTACGGAGGCACGGCGAAGGAGATCAACCACGTCCATGAAGGCTTTGCCGCGCTGGGCGTTCCCTGCTACCCCACGCCGGAGCGCGCCCTGTTTGCGTTTGCCAGGCTCTCGGACTATGCGCGGTTCCGCGGGGCGATCCGCCGGT
>CAZOYZ010000670.1:0-2756 GCA_964584045.1 uncultured Prolixibacteraceae bacterium
TCTGGAACCAGCCTCTTTCATCGAATTCAGTAGCCGATCCTTTATCTCTCCAGTTATTGGTACCAATGGTATAGCTGTGCAGGGAAATTCCCTGAACAAGGCCACGGTGACGGGTGGTTTTTTGCATCAGCACCTCCATCCAGTTGTAGTCGTCAACATTGGGGCCGCCCGCGATGCGGTACAGATCACCGTGACAGTATGTGGCAAAGCGGTTGTACAGATCAGCGTAGTATTCGGGCGTCATGTTCCCTCCGCATCCCCAGTTTTCGTTCCCAATACCCCAGTATCGGACCTTCCAGGGCTCCTGCCGGCCGTTTTGCCTGCGCAGGTCTGTCATCGGGCTGACGTTCGAAGAGGTGACATATTCGACCCATTCCGAGGCCTCCTGCACTGTTCCTGAGCCGACATTCAGGCAGATATAAGGTTCTGCTCCGATCAATTCACAGAAATCAAGGAATTCGTGCGTGCCGAAACTATTGTCTTCCGTTACGCCTCCCCAATGCACATTGACCATGGATGGCCGCTTCTGTTTCGGGCCAATCCCGTCTTTCCAATGATACGTGTCAGCAAAACATCCCCCGGGCCAGCGGAGAACCGGAATATTCAGATCTTTCAGGGCACCGGCCACATCTTCCCTGAAGCCCCGGATGTTGGGAATGTTTGAGTCTTCTCCGACATAAATACCCCCGTAAATACAGCGTCCCAGATGCTCGGCAAAGTGACCATAGATTTCCTTGTTGATTTTTGTTTTGGCCTGATCAGTATGAAGCGTCAGCGTCGCTTGTCCGTGCGACAGGCTCACCATGAAAAATGAAACGATGACGTGAAGGATTGTTTTTTTCATAGGTTTGTTTTTCAGTTAAGTTAAACTCGAACAGTCACTTTTATTCAAAAATAATAAAAAGTAATTAGTACTTTTTCATGAAACGTGGTCAAACGGAGAATATATTTTTTACTTCCGGTGAAAGTTGTGCCGGAATGTCTTATCCCTTAAAAAGGAGCTCCGCATTCCAAAAAGAAATGCGGAGCTCCGGTTAACCAGTCAGTCGTACCGGCACCGGTTGTCCGGAAAGTCTCATTGAGCAGGAAGCCAGCGCGGATCGCCGGTGCGATTATCGATCAGCGTCTGGTTCGAGACGGTAAAATTGCCTGTCGCCGGGTTGGCAAACCCCGGATCGAGCAAGGTATGGTTGCCGGAGATGTCAAATTTGGCACCACTTACCTCTGATCCGCCGGTCAGAAATCCCGGGGCGTTAAAGTAGTTGTTGTCTGAACATGCAGGTTGAGCCGAGTTGGCCTGGTTGGTATAATAACCCGCTGTGGTGGCAATGATCGTATTGGTGACTGTCAGCGTATTCGTTTTAAAGCGGACATACAGGATGCGACGCGAGGTATTGTTGGATACCCCGTAAAGTGTACAATGATCAATCACAACATCACTGGTCATCCCCGGGAAAGTGGCGGATGCGTCGTCCATGCGGATAAAATCGCGCGCAGGCGCACAATTATTAAACGTGCTGTTTTTCAGTGTCAGTTTGGCTACATAGCTGTACCTGAAATCAATACAATCGGCCCCGTCTGTCAGGATATTGGATGCGGTGCAGTTATCCATGGTCACTGATGCGATGTTGGCTTTGACGCTTGATGACGTATTGGAGAACAATGACTTTTCGTAATCATGGATATTACAGCCCGTCACATTGAGTGAACCAAAATTGCCCGGACTGTTATACTGGAAGGCATGGTCGAGCAATTCTTCCGATTGAGTTTCAGGATTAATACGTTTCCCGTTCATTTCCAGATCCTTGATTTCAACGGCTTGGACATTATTTTCAAGGACGAACTGAATATGGATCTTTGGTTTATTGTACGGATACAGTCCTTTGATCGAAACGGACTTATTCACGGTGACCGTACCTGTATAAACGGTGTAATCGCCGGGCCACAATACCAGAACATCCCCTTCTTCTGCTGCTGCAATGACCGCATTCAGATCATCGTCAGCTTCTACCGGCGTGGCATCGCCAATATCGATCAGCGTGGTGAAGGTCACAATACCTCTTTGCTTGGTCCCTTTCATCATTTTGACCGTGTATTCGGTTTCTCCCGTAAGTCCTGTAATTGTTGCCGAGCCTGCTGCTTTCTCTCCGGGTGTGATTGTTTGTTCCGTATTCCCGGGGGTGATGATAAAATGGGTTACTTCGCTGCCGGCAGGCCACCTCAGAGTGACGCTCGTCGCATGGATATCCGTGTCAGCCAGCGGTTCGAAGATATTTTCCGCATCGGTTTGAAAAGTCACAGTCGCCCATTTGGAATCTTCCAGGTTTGCGGCCGCACCTTTCACCCGTGCAGAATACTGGGTTTCCCCGTCAAGTGTCACGCTGTAAGGGATGTCACCGGGTTCTACCGTGGCGGTATGGGCGAGAGTGGTAAAATCGAGATTGCCTTCACTGATCTCGACGACGTATGACGCCGCATCGTCGCGCAGGCTCCAGCGTAATTCAACCGTGGTCTTGTTTCTGATCTGGGCTTTGAGATCAAGGGGGGTGAATACCCGTTCAAACTGTAACTCTTCAATAAGCGGATCGATCTTGTCTTCACAGGCCGGTAATAAGAAGAGCAGTCCGATGATGAAACTATTTTTGATTGTCGTGTTCATAGCAATTTAATTTGTTAATACCCGTAATCATTTTTCAGTTGGTTGTTGCTGTTATCCAGGAAAAACTGCCAAATTGGCCAGAATTGCCTTTCATCGG
>CAZOYZ010000671.1:0-2747 GCA_964584045.1 uncultured Prolixibacteraceae bacterium
TTTGAAAAAATGCGCGACATGTTCGAATAAATACGCGATGACGATCATAAAAAAAGAGGCTCCGCACGCGGAAAGCCTCTTTTTTTAACGCTGCATCCTTCATGCGCGTGGTGAGGTGGAGATCCTGCACAAGACAAGGCCTTGTTCTCCGCCCTTAAACGCCTCCAAAGACTGGCATCATCGGCTTTCAGGGAGTGTTCCCCATAATTTGTTTGGTGCCGGGCCTAATTCTATTTCAAGTTTGCCACCCTCAAAAAAAGACCGAACCGGAAATTTAAAACTTTTCCATTCCCTGCCTTTCCACTTAGCGCTTTGTATATAAAGATCTTCCTTATTGACCCTTTTCGTGATTATTTCAAACTTGCCAAACTGGTCTGTTTTTGCCAGGTCAGGAAATTTTATGGTAATTTTATCGAATAAGGGACTGGTTAATTCCAACTCCGGATTTTCGCCCACACATCCCTGAACATCGAACAAACCGATTGCCATTAATACGCCGAGCGCACCTAATTGTCCCTGGTCTTCATCTCCGTTGTACCCGCTGTACGGGTCTGTTCCGCCATAGGTGATTTCCTTCACCCGTCTGACCCAATACTGGGTTTTCCAGGGTGCCCCTGCAAAATTGAAAAGATGCGCCATATGACAGGACGGTTGATTTTCATAATCAATCCATCCGGTAGCGTGTTCGCCATGAGGCGTGATAAACTTACACGGCTCTGCTTTTATAAAACCGGAATCGAGACGATCAATGAAAGCTTCACGACCGCCCATCGCTTTGATCAATTCTTCAATCTCCTGAGGAACATAAAACGAATAGGTAGCGGAGTTCCCTTCAACAAAGCCGGGAGCGCTAAACTTGCTCCCACTGACGACAACCGGAGAAAAACCGTCCATCCACTCTCCCGATTCATGACGGGGTCTGGTCCATCCGGTCTCAGGATCGAAGACATTCCTCCAGTTTTTCGCGCGCCTGGCAAACAGGGTTGCATCATCCTCTTTTCCCAGTAACCGGGCCATCCCGGATATGCACCAGTCCTGATAAGCATATTCGAGCGTCATGGCGGTTCCACCCCGGTGCAGCCCTGCTCCCCTGCTGTTAATTTCAACAGGAACATATCCCAGCTCAATATACCGGTCTATTCCTCCACCTGCCGGGTTTGGGCCTGTCTCGTAACCGGCGCGGTCACGGATACCGCCGGGGAAAGCATTTTTCCAGGATGCCGCGTAAGCCAGCTCCGGTTCAAAAGCGGCCCTGCCGGTCGATAACAGAGCCGCCAGCAAGGGCGTTGCATGATCGCCTACCATCACATAGGAATAATTGCTGCCCCAGGAACACCGTGACATCGTACCGGCATTCCGGTAATAATCCAGGAACGTTTCAGCCATCCAGTTGCCATACTCGGGGTAAATGAGGGACCATAAAATATTCAGGTTCCATTGCGACCCCCATAATCCGTCGCCTTCGAGGAATGGCCGGAGCGGATCTCCGTTTTCGTCGGTTGGTAACTGTCGTATAACCGGATTCGGACCGGTCCAGTCCACGTAAGAACCATCCACGTCACTGGCTATCCGTTTTGAAGCAGTATGCATCAGGTCGGTGTAGAGCTTTACCCGCTGTTCTCTGGTTCCTCCTTCAATGATGATGCGTCCGAGATAATCATTCCAGGCTTCCTCTGCCGAGCGGACTACATGGTCGAAATCCCAGTGGTCCAGTTCAGCCTTCATATTTTTCCGGGCCTGTCCTGTACTCACATAGGAAATGGCCACTTTTACCTTTACCTGTTCTCCTTCTTTCAGATCCCGGTACGATACAAATACCCCGCAACTGTCCCCTTCGATCAGATCTGACGGAGTATCGGTCATCCTGCCATCTTTCCAGCCGGAAAAAGTGTCAAAAGGTTTGTCAAAACAGGCAACGAAGTAAGCGACAAACGGCTTTTCTCTTCTGCCCGTCGGGGACATGACCGAGTAACCCTCGATCTCCGAATCGCCTGTTTTCCTGGCCCAGGCATAAGACATACTGGTCGGCCCCAGCGGCGCGGTCAGATCGAACAGGATATGTCCCTCATCCGCTTTCGGAAAGGTATACCGGTGCATCCCTACCCTGCAGGTTGCCGTTAGTTCGGCCGTAATGCCATAGTCTTCCAAAAATACCTTATGGTAACCCGGTCTGACCTTTTCCTGGTCATGGCTGAACGCGGATTTGCAGGCCTCCAGTCCCTGGTTCCCTTTACAGGCGCCGGTCACCGGCATAACCGGAATACCGGCGGTCTGCGCATTATGTACATGTGAAAAGTCAAGGATATACCGGTCGCCGTACCGGTAGCCGGAATTCCACAGATTGCCATGTTTGGTATCCGGATTTAACGCCACCATTCCAAAAGGAACGGTTGCCGAAACAAAATAATCGTAACGCGACTTGTGGGTATCGATCAACGGATCAGCCAGATCAACCGGCCTCTCTTGACTCGGGGTACATCCCGGCAAGCCGGCCCAGATACACACAAACAGGGCAAAGGCCAAAATTGGAGTATTACAGTTTTGCTTCATAAGTTTATTTCTTAGCGGTTTATTACAAGGGATGTACCGTACTTTTCACGGGATAACAACCTCCACCACACCAGGGGAACGGTCGCTGAAATTTACCCCTTCGGCCGCAGCAATACACCCCTTTGGATTTTATTTTTTCAGCGAGTTGCAGATTTTCTGATTGATCTGCCTGACGCGGTTTTCGTCGACCTTGATCA
>CAZOYZ010000672.1:0-2729 GCA_964584045.1 uncultured Prolixibacteraceae bacterium
AAATATCTCATGCTTTCCTGTTATCTTTGTACCGGGCAATGAGGTCTGCCGTTAACCGCCTTGATTAAAAAGGCTGATGACTTCTACCATAAAAATTGTAACAGTTTAATTTTTAGTTTATGGTAAAATCATTGTTTATTGCCGGATTGGGTGGATTTATTGGTACGGTCTTTCGCTTTTTGATTTCCCGCTATATTCAGGAGTCTTATATTTCGGTTTTTCCGTGGAGCACGTTTTTGATCAATGTTTTTGGCAGTTTCCTGATCGGGATTTTTTACGGACTATCAGAGAAGGGCAATTTTATGTCGTCTGAATGGCGAATCTTTCTCACGGTGGGCATATGCGGCGGATTTACCACCTTCTCAACCTTTTCCAATGATGCCCTGATCCTTCTGCAAAGCAGGGAGCTGTTCCGGGTTGCCCTGTATACTTCGCTCAGTTTTTTTCTGGGAATTGTGGCTGTATTTATTGGCCGGACACTTACTAAACTGATCTGATATGGAGAAATCTTCCGCCACGTTGCTGCGAATTTTTATTGGTTCCACTGATAAAGCGGATCACAAAGTACTGTACGAATCGATCGTTTTCAAGGCAAAGGAAGCCGGATTGAAAGGCGCTACGGTGCTCAAAGGCATCCTGGGCTTTGGTGCCAGTTCGGTCATTCATTCCTACAAATTCTGGGAAGTGACCGAGAAAGTACCCACGCTGATCGAGATCGTCGATGACGAGGAAAAGATCCTGTCGTTCTATGAAACCATCCGACCGGTCCTTGAGTCGATGCAATACGGGTGTTTGGTGACCACGGAACGCGTAAATGTGCTGTTGTATAAATCAGGCCAAAAACGGATATGGAGCAGATCGCCGAAGCCATAAGCAAGACCCAAAAGCATTCGGGGGAAATCTCAAAGAAATCATAAAAAGATGAGACGCAGGAACTTATTGTTGTTACTGATTATTTTGTTCCCGTATGAAATTTATTCCCAGGAAACCTATCTGGTGGGAACTTCGCAGGAAAGCATAGAACCGGAAAACTCGTCGGTTTCCCTGTCGCTGGGAGGTTATGCAGCTCCCTGGGAAGGGCGTTTCAGTTTGCAGTGGATCAAAAAAGGCCCGTTGAGTGATGTCACAGCGATAGCAGGGACTTCCGGAAATCTCTGGTTTATAAGTGCCGGTGATTTGTTCCGGGTGAAGGCAACGGGAAATACCCTGTCATGGGAAAAGACGGCAAAGGCAGACCATATCATGCTTATTGCAGGTTCGGGCAATACGCTTATTGCGGTGAATGACAAGGGAGAACTGCTGAAAGCTGAAGGGAAAAAGATGAAATGGGGAAAAATTGGAGTAGTCAGTCATCCCGTCCACGCGCTGGCGGTAGCAGCGGGTAAACTTTACGCTGCCGGTGAAGAAGGATCTGTCCGGGTGGCTGACCTCACAAAAGGAGATATGGAATGGAAGGAAATCGCGTCATTAAAGCTGGAGAACATCATCAGCCTGACTGCAAACGGGAGGGAGTTGTTTGCGTTGACAAATGAAGGTATTCTTTACCGGAGCAGGATTTCCCCGCAAAATTACCACTGGATCAGGACGGCCTATAAAAACGGGATCACCATCCGCGAAGACATCCGGCACATGGCCATGGCTGGAGATACGATCTATGGAGTGAGTGCGGAAAACGTGCTGTATGCCGGGGAACACCGGAGTGAAGGGAATCTGTCTGCCCGGGCGGTTGTCGTAAAAGGAGGAAACAATACCGTGGTGATGGTCAGCGTGGACGTTGTCGGACTGAATGACCGGTTCGTCGGGATGGTTAAACATGAACTGTCGAAAACAAAAGGCATTCCTCCATCGGCAGTCTTTGTCAATATCTCCCACACCCATTTTGCACCGGTGACGCAGGATTGGTCCACCTGGCAGGAACATGCTCACCGGCCTGACAGCATTTATCTTTATTCAACCGTACGAAAAGGGATTCTTCGTGCGGTGGATAAAGCGATCAGCGGGATGTCTCCCGCAGAGCTGTCTTTTGGGAGAGGGACAACGGATATCGGTTACAACAGGAGCCTGAAAGATCATCCGGAACTGTACGATCATGATGTGGATGTCATAAAAATTGACTATCAGCAGGAAGATACAGACAACTATTTGTTTATTGCAGCCTGTCATCCGGTATTTAGCACGATGGGGAAGCTTCATTATACCTTGTCGGCTAATTACCCCGGAGTGGCCAGGAAGCTGGTCGAAGAAAGGACCGGGGCAAAAAATTCGGTATTTCTGCAAGGGACGGCGGGAGATATTAACCCAAGGGATCAAGGAGAATATATCACCGGAGAAAAGCTTGCCAACGAGGTGATCTCCGTGATCAACAAACCGATGAACAAAATAACCGGTCCGGTCACATTTCACCTTGACACGATCAATGTCCCCATTACTCCGATGCCTAGAGAAGAAGTCATCGCTTTCAGGGAGCAAAACAGAGATAAACCCGGAGATATGATCGCTGAAAGGAATTTGAACTGGTGTAATTTGATGTTAGGTTATTATGAAGAGAACAAAATGCCGTCATCGCTTCCGGTTTACGTTCACACGATCAATATCGGCAATTGGAAACTGGTAGGCTTTTCCAGGGAAACAACTACCGAATACAGCCTGCGTGTCAAGGGTCTGTGGCCGGGTAAGATGGTTTCCGTCACAGGTTATACCAATGATGTGTCGAGTTACCTGCCCACCGG
>CAZOYZ010000673.1:0-2719 GCA_964584045.1 uncultured Prolixibacteraceae bacterium
TTACAGTTTCTTTTGGAGAATATGCCGCAACGGGATTTACAAACGCTGACTGCTGAGTTTTTGCTGAGTAATACGGCACTGGCTTATAAAGCTTTTCAGGAAGCGCCGTGGGCAAAAAGTATTCCTGTTGATCTTTTTTTAAATGACGTATTGCCTTATGTGTGTACAACTGAAGACCGGGATAACTGGCGTCACCGGCTATATGAAATCTCCCTGCCAATTGTTAACGGTTGCAAAACGCCGTTGGAGGCTTGCCGGGCTTTAAATGAACAACTTTTCCGAATCCTTAATGTGAAATATTCGACAAAACGCCGGGTGCCCGATCAGGGACCGGTCGAGACCATGCAGACAGGAGTGGCAACCTGTACCGGACTGTCCATTCTTCTTGTTGATGCCTGCCGTTCCGTTGGAGTTCCGGCACGTATTGCCGGCACACCGCTTTGGTACGATAAAAGCGGCAATCACACCTGGGTGGAAGTCTGGGACGAAGAATGGTACTTTACCGGTGCTGCCGAACAAAGTCCCGACGGATTTAACCGGGGGTGGTTTGTCGGTAATGCTTCCCGGGCAGTCAGGGATGACCGGCAACATGCTGTGTATGCAAGCAGTTTCAAAAAAACAGGAACCACCTTCCCAATGGTATGGAATATCGAAGCGGATTATGTGTATGCGGTGAATGTCACCGACCGCTATACGCAATACGCCAAACCTGAAGCCGCTACCGGATTGTCACTGAAACTGGATGTGTTGGACCGTCCTTTTGGCGAACGTGTTGCCGCAAAGGTCTCCGTGGTTGATTCGGCAGACCCGTTGGTGCGCTTTGACGCAGTCAGTAAAGGCGATACTGCCGATATGAATGATCATTTGTCTTTCAATCTGCCAAAACAAAAAACCTATATCATTGAGGCAGAATACAGGAATCACCGTTCTCGTCAGTATTATACAACGGGCACAGCGACTGAGGATAAACTTCTTATTTTTTTAAGTGGTGTTCCTGAGGTACCTGTACCCCCTGACAACAGTTACATTCCGCAACCTGTGACGAAACCCATCGGAGCGAAGATGAATGCCAGGCTTAGCAAAGAAGTAACTGCCTATTTCACGGCATCTGAAAGCCAAAAGGCCGGCTGGAAATTTTCACGCGTTCTCGAAAGACTTCTTTTAAAGAATGAACCTGCAGTACGTCAGGCGGTCTGGGAGGCCTATACAAAAGCCCCGGTTCATGACTCGCTCAGACTTGATTTTGAGTCAAAACAGGTTCGGTTCAAAAATCATATCAGCCCGTATACGGTAAAGACTGTAGGTGCCCGGCCTGCTCATGGATGGGCATTATTTATCGCCATGCACGGAGGGGGTAATGCACCGCAGGAAGTGAACGACAGTCAGTGGCGGCATATGCAGATCTATTATCGTGACCATCCTGAAGCCGGAGGATATATCTATGTTGCTTTACGTGCTCCGGACAATTCCTGGAACGGGTTTTATACCGGTTATACCTATCCGTTGATACAAAATCTTCTTCGTCAGTTTATGCTTTTTGGCGATGTCGATCCCAATAAAAAGTTTATTATGGGGTATTCTCATGGCGGTTACGGGGCATTTGCGATCGGACCAAAAATGCCGGACTATTTTGCTGCCATTCACTCCAGTGCTGCCGCACCTGCCGACGGATCAGTTCCGGTGACCCTGCGAAATACGGTCTTTACGACCATGATTGGGGAATTGGATACCCTGTATGGACGCTATGACCGTATTCAGGAATTTGATAAGGAGGTTCTTAAGTTAAAAGGAGACAGAAACGATATTTACCCTGTGACCGTGCAGGTGGTAGCCAACAGTCCACACTCAGGGCTTCCGGACCGGGACAAGATTCCGGAAATGTATCCTAATGTCCGAAATCCTGTACCACGGGATCTTACCTGGCAACTTACAGACGGGGTTATTCGCGATTTCTTTTGGTTATCGACTTCCAACCCTGAGCCCGGGAAACGATTCGATGTGAGCTGTACCAACAATTACCTGAAAGCCACTTCCGATCTGACAACGGCTTCTGTTTTGTTGGACAGCCGCCTCATTGATTTCAAAAAAACAGTCACACTGGATTTTAATGGTACGATCACCACGCACAAACTAAAATCGGATCTTTGCACGCTCTGTGAATCGATGGAACGTCGGGGGGATCCTGAACTGGCATTTACGGCTGAGGTTAAACTATCTAAATAAGACTCATTCTTAAGCAAAAATAAATGATCATGAGAAATTATTGCCGGTCAAGGGTTCACTTAATTTTAGTGAGTATCGTACTGATCGTTTTTTTCGGATGCTGACAGAAAACTAAATCTAAAAGACATGAGAATATTGTCATCCATTATTTGTTTTATGCTGACACTGTCCTTAATCGGACAAAACCAGTTTCCTTTACTTAAGAAAGAAAAGGCAGTTAAGGCCGCCCCCCCGATCACCTTCGAAACGTTGTTGCAGGAGCTGACCGACCGTACAGTAGTGGCGCGCATGCCTTCAAAACCTTACCGTTTGCTTCAGTACGGTAAATCACAATAGTTTAGAGACAATTTGCTTGTATAATATGATCTTTTGATTATTTTTACCGATATAAAACAGAACAGTACAGAATGGATTAATTGAAAAACAAAGCGTTTTCGTTTCCAGGAACTTTGATGTTTGTCTGTAATTGAGAACCCGGCTATTGCCGGGAGAATAA
>CAZOYZ010000674.1:0-2712 GCA_964584045.1 uncultured Prolixibacteraceae bacterium
CTTCCCGGCCCTTCGTATTTGGCAACCGTCGCTCTTAACAGATATTGATTTTTCCCGGCAGGAGTGAGGTAACGCTCTGCCAACGGATATTCCTCTACAAGCAGATTCCTGGCTTTCAGACTTAAAGCGCATTCAATTTGTTTATTCAGATCGCCCGTATTCCGAAAAATGTCGACCGGCTTCGATTTGTGCTGGCGCTCGTATTCCCATGGAAATGGTGACTCCTGTATGTCCTCGATCCGGCACACCTTAAACTGCCGGTTTTGCTTTATAGCGGTATCAAAGGCCCATACCAGGTTAAAGTCGTCTTTAAACTCAAATGGTTCTACCAGCCGGTTTTTGACGGTCTGACTGTTGCCCGACGCGTAGTTGATCAGCAGGATCTGCTTCTTTTCCTTCTGAGCTTTTCGGAGCGCCTGCACAAGCGCTGATTTTTCCTTGTGAATATAGGCCTCAATAGCCTTGTCCTGGTTGAAAAACACAGTCAGTTTTTGCTTCAGCCGGTTGGCTGCATCGACATTCTCGTTTAGCATATCAATGCAACGTGAAAGCAGATAACAGTCTTCTTCTGAAAAATGCAGTACATTTCGCAAAGCCTGGTAATCTTGATCAGGATAGTCGATCCAGTATTGACCGTCTTTTTGCCGGACATCGAAACCGCTGTCAAGCAGCGTATTCCGGTAATTGTAAAATGCAGAATCTTTGATCCCCAGTAGGGCGATGCATTCATCTTTTGTTTTCGGGTAGCCACTCGAAAGAAAGGAGATAAGACGAAAAAATCGCTGAACTTTTGTCTGATTTGCCATAACTGTTCTTAATGACCGGGGCGGAAGCCAACGCGAATCATATAAAATTACAAATTAAGTTCATTACGAAGCAAGCATTTGATTAAATAAATTCTTTTTTTGGTAATAGTTTGATTTGTGCTGATTGTCAGCATGGAACATTTGCCGACGAAGTAGAAGGCGTGTTTTGCAATTATTGTTTAACTTTGAGAGCGTGCAGTGGATGAACAAAAAGAGCAAGAGGTGAGACACAGTTAATCTGAAAACATATGAAGACAGGTAACCACGATGAACGGATAGCAAAAATGACCTTCGCTTCGGTATTTCCTTTTTATGTTGCGAAAGTTGAAAAGAAGGGCAGAACAGTAAATGAACTGTATCAGGTCATTGAATGGCTGACGGGGTATGATCAGGAAAAAGTGAACGCGCTCATTGACGAAAAAGTCACTTTTGAGGAATTTTTTCGCAACGCGTCGCTAAACCCGAATGCACGCCTCATCACCGGCGTGATCTGCGGCTACCGGGTTGAAGAAATTAAAAATCCGCTGACACAGCAGGCCCGGTATCTGGATAAGCTGGTGGATGAATTGGCGAAGGGGCGAAAGATGGACAAAATTTTACGTGCATAGGCCCGCATTCCCATGATTAATTGTCGCCGCCATCGCTGATTATTTTCCGCCGGCCGTACACATCAACCAGTTTTACATCATAATCCCCGCTCAGAATATCTTCTTCCGAAAAGCTGGTCATAAAAATGATCTGGTCTCTTGTCCGGTTATAATCGTAGCTGATGAAAATCTCTTCGTTTTCGGCCTGTTGCCCGTCGGGATAGGAAACATTCCCGTTTTCATACAAAAGCAGCCCTTTTGACCACGAACGACCATCGTCGGACGAGATAAATGCCATCAGGTGCGAACGTTTGGTTTGTTTGCTGACGGGGCCGTTTTTTACAAGCAGGAGGTTCCCGGGATGCAGTCGCCGGATAAAAAAGCGGGCGCTCGGATTCTGAATGGCCGACGGGCTGAGAGGCGACCATGTCCTCCCCCAATCCTTCGATAAGCTTTCGCCGATGCCATACCGGGTGCGGACCAACATCCAGAGCGTTCCGTCTTTTCGTTCAACGATGGTATGTTCATCATGGTTGCGCACGTCTTTGGGGACATCAACCGCGCCGCGTACCTGCCAGCTTTTTCCCCGGTCGGATGACACAACGATTTTCGCGCTTCCCTGCTTTAAATGCCAGAAAGAAACGGGTAAAGCCCATTCCTGGTTGGAGAGGACAACCGGTTTACCCATCATGACGCCGTTGGAAATGTTCCGGGGAGGGCTCCAAACCGGCTCGCCTGCATCGGGATCGGCAGCAGAAACAGCCCAAAGGCTTGTGTTTCTTGTTGAGTCCCTGAAAATATGCTGGGCCCAGAATACCCAAAGGCGTCCGTCGGGATCGACCCAGACTTGCGGGTCAAATGCCCGTGCCTGTCCGGGCCCGTCGGGATCAATCACAAGAATCTCCTGCCACGATTGTCCCTTGTCACTGCTCCTGGCCACCACCACATAATTGTTGTAATCTTCGGCCGGCGTTAGACCGGCGTACCAGACCGCCCACAATTGTCCCTGCTGGGAAATGGCAAGGCTTGGTATTCCTGTAAATTTTCGTTTTGCCGCAGAATATTCCTCACCTGCCTCCTGCACGGTTTTCAGTTTGGGAGGATGAACCGCCGGATCAAAATTTTGCGCCGAAAGTCCTCCCTGTAAAAGCAGGATGAGAAGCAGGGCAGGAAGAGTGATCAAATTTAGTTTCATGGATGAATGGTTAGTTTGTTGATCCGTAAGTGGAAAATTTGCTCGCAGACCGGACTTGCCGTTAAAGCGAAAACCTGCCGGCAATTTATGAAAATTTACTCCGATTACCTGTACACTTTTCAAT
>CAZOYZ010000675.1:0-2704 GCA_964584045.1 uncultured Prolixibacteraceae bacterium
ATGCCATGACAAAGGTGTATGAAAATCGCGATCAATTAAATTCGATCTGATAAACAAGATTGATACGTTTGAACGCTGGGAAGGCATTATCGCTCCGGCCAATGAAGATTCGGAATTTTATTTCCATCAGACAGGCGGTCCGCCTTGCAGCGTTTTCAACAAACGCACCGGGATCGCCTTCTCCCCGGAGGGTCATAACGAATTTTACTTTAATCCTGCCGACCACCCCGAAGTAAAGGCGGCAGCGAAACAATGGCCCGTATCCTGCGTAACAGGTTCGGTCTGGATGCCCCGGCTCAGGATTATGAAGCCTGGTTAGCCGAGCGACGGTCAAAGCCGCAACATCCAAGGGTGGCATGGAATAACCAATGGTGCTCATGCGCAAATACTGCTACAGGCAACAAAAAAATTGCCGGACGATTAAAAACACTATATTATGAAACAATTCTATTCACGCCGAAATTTCGTTAAAAAGTCTGCAATAAATGCCTTAGGAGTTGGAATTGCGGGCAATATTTCATTCTTAGAGCCAGGTTATTCGGCTCCGGTTTCGAGTGAAAAAGCCAAAGAGGATAACATCCGTCGGTTTTCCTTTGTTCCTAATCGCTCAGCCAGTTGGTGGGCAGACATCAGAGATATTTTATGGCCTGAAAAAGATATTGTCGATAAAATCAAACGCAGGGCAGAAGCCTTTGCAAAGGCCAAAATTGATACCGCCATTAACTTCGGGTTCCATATCCGGTTCGATTTTTCAGACTATTTCGGCCAGTTACATGGCTATTATGCTAATGTTTGCGAGGAGTTACATCAGTATGGAATTAAATTCATAGATCACTATTCCTGTAACCATGTTGAAAGACCCAGAGGAGAGGCTGAATTCAGAAAACTCCACCAGAGGCATCGCCACCACGTATTGTTGTTCCATGATCCTGTTGCCGCAGAACATGCTCAATATGAGGGGCACTTCTTCCACGATCTGTGCGAAATTGATTTAATTGACGGAAGCAGAGGATATTCCAAACAATATCAAATGGAAGCATTTTGCCACAATAACCCGGGTTTTCTTGATATGCATACAAAATACCTGAAACGGCTTTTAAAGGAAGTGCCGTTGGATGGCATCGAGGTAGATGATATGTGCGATTATCCAGGACTTACAACGTGCGGATGCGGCTATTGCAGGGATAGGCTTCAAAGAGATTACGGACGTGAAATCCCTCCTTTTGAAGATAAAAATTTTTGGGGAGATACCGGAAAACCCATGCTCTCGTGGGGAAACTATGAAAACCCCGCGTTTAGGGACTGGATGCGTATGAAAGCAGATTCTGTCGCCGATCACGTCAAATTAGTTAAAAATGTAATTGGAGACCTGCCCCTGATGACTTGTTCCTCTTCCTCCGGGCCGGTAAAGTTAAATGCGATTACATTAAATGTCCAGCGGATGGCCCCTTATCTTGATATTCTAATGCTCGAAAATGTCGGTTTTAATATCCACTGTATTAACTGGGTAAGGATGGATGCGGAGGCCATGCAACAAAAAGATATTGCCCGAACCAATGGCAACCTTCTTTCTGTGGCTTTAAGTTATACGATATATGAGCCGGGAGGGTATCTCGGATGGTGTCTGAGCCGGTTTTGGGGAGTCGGCAACTGGAGTAGCACGCTCACGCAGAGATTGGAAACAGACCCTGTCGATTCTATGGAAATAGAAGACATTATAGGTGCATACAACAATTGGGAAATAGAAAACAGCAAGCTGAACTATTTTGAAGGCGTAGATCTGGCTGAAGTAAGGCTGGTAAGCAGTCATTATTGCCGGGATAACGGTTGGCGGGATGACAGAGGCTTTGAGCAGTGGGACAAAGTAGCAACATGGTCAGCCAACCTCGTCAGAAGGAATATTAACTACAGGATCCTGGGGGCCAAAGAACTCGCCGATCCGGAAATGCTCTGCAAAGAAGATACTCCCCTGATTTTGGATGGTGTAGGGTGTATGTCCGACGACCAGTTTAAAGCAGTGAAAATCTACCTTTCCAAAGGTGGAACAGCATGGCTTGCTCTGCCATTTGGCACACATGATGAAAAAGGATTTAAAAGAGCTTTTCCTTTGTCTGAAGAACTATTAAGTTCAGGGTATAAAAATCTTTCTTTCATTGATACCGCCAGTGCTGCTGATCCTTTAGAAAAACTCATTCGTGAAGGCCTGCTGCATCCCGTGATCGAACAACTGTCGGGAGATGACGGATGGGCAGTCCGGATAAGGTATTATGGAGACAAACCGGCTATACATTTCTTGAATACGGCACTCGAAGCCGTTGCACATCCTGAATTGAAGGATTTTTTGGGAATTCCGGTATTGAAAGACGTGAACACAAAAATCGGAAATAACAACCTCACCTATAAAATCAATAGAAAAAAGGTACCTGTATCGAACCTGTCGGTGATGAGCCCGGAACTGGGTCAAGTATCCCAAAAAGCAGAACTTCTCAGCATAAATGAAAACTTTGTGACGATCAATGTAAACCTTCAGGGAGTAAAAGTCTATGCAGTTGTACAAACGGTTTAGCCGGAAAAAGAATCCTTAACTAACAAAGAACTTCCGGAGAGCCGGTTCAATCGTCGTAAAATGATTGAGTCAACGGGAATTCCTGCGGGATGTAGTCTTTTGAGATTATGGCGGCCGGAAAGTGGCCGCCATAATCTT
>CAZOYZ010000676.1:0-2704 GCA_964584045.1 uncultured Prolixibacteraceae bacterium
ATTGTGGAATATTTATTTCCCGACCGTGAAAGGATCGTCAATGAGCCAACGCCAGCTGTCATCCGGCTGGCGACGGGCAACTTCTATGGCGTACAGTTCCTTCGGGCCCTGAACTGAAGGTACATTCCACCGGGTATGCATCAGGGCGATATTGTCTGCCCGGATCACCTGCAAGATCTGATAGGAGAAGTCGGCCTTTTGTTCCGCAAAAGGCATCAGTTCCTCCCGGATCCCTTCCTTACCCTTCTTCAATTCACCTGTCTGATTCATAAAAACAACATCATCGTCATAAACGCCAAGTAATGAGTCGATATCTCCTTCGGCCATATACTTCCGGAACAGACTGCATATTTCTTCAGGACTCTTTGCTCGCATACTCACCTCCTTCGCTTGTGTTTAATCTTTTTAAAGATTAACGGAAATACATGGTCAATGGTTTACGGGGTACACAGGGGCACATCATTTGAAATACCATTGACAATATCATGACGGATTTTGTAACTTTCCGTTAAAAACTGATCTTAAAAAAACCTGACAACTTTAAATGACGATGAAAAAAGAGAACAGATGTTTATCGGATGGCCATTGTCCGCCCAATGACCGCCGCGATTTTATTAAAAGGACCGCTCTTTTTACCACAGGGATCACCCTGATGAGCGGAATGGCTTTCAGACTGAGCGGTAAGGAGATTACGATGCCGGTGATAAAAGCATGCGGTCCGGCAACAGGTTATGTGCCTTTCGTGAAGATGGCTTTTGTACGCAGGAAAGAAGATTACGGAATGGCCTGGCCCGGCGCTGTCTATGATGGCGAGGCGGCCCGGAAGAGTTACACGGAACAGCTTGCTGAGACGGCCAGGCAGCTTGATCTGAGAATCGACCTGCGGGAAACGCCGGTCTACAGCCTTGATGAGGCTGACGAATGGCTCAGGGAAGCTAGGACAGAAGGCGCCGACGGATTAATGCTGGTGCTGCTCGACAGGCAAAAGCATAGCTGGCCTACCGCTTTCAGGGCGGCTGAATCCGGCATTCCTCTGGTGGTCTTTTCGCCTTTAGGCACTTCTTTTACCACGAACACGGAAGGGCTGGCCGCGAAGGCAGGATGCGTCATTTATTCGACCAACGATTTCGGTCAGGCCGCATATGGCCTGAAAATGCTGAAGGCAAAGGCAAAAATGAACCGTACCCGCTGTGTCGTCATCAAAGGAGAAAAAAGAGAGGAAAAGAAACTGGCCGACACCGGTATTACCCTGCAGTATATCCCTGCCGGCACATTTATCGGGATCTATAAAGATACGCCCGACACGAAAGAGATCATCACTATGGCTGACGACTACATCCGCAAAGCTAAACGGATCAGTCTGGCCAACAGGCAGGATGTGATTAACGGCATCAAAAGCTATGTCGTGGCGGGGAAACTGCTGGAAACCGAGAGAGCGGATGCCATTTCGATGGATTGCCTGGGCGCGTTGGGCCATGAAAAGGTAAGTTTACCCTGCATTGCCTGGTCCCGGATGAATGACGACCGGATACCTGCCGCCTGCGAAGCCGATACGGGGGCCATTGTTTCGCACGTGATGGTGCAGTACCTGTTCGACCGTCCGGGATTCCAGCAGGACCCGGTCGCAGATACCTCCGACGATACCATTATTGGCGCGCATTGTTCCTGCCCGACGAGGCTGAAAGGTTTCGATCTGCCGCCTGAACCTTTTGACCTCATCCATCATCACGGGAACCGGGATGCAGTGCCCCGTACGGTTTGGAAAACCGGCCAGCGGATCACTTCCCTGGATTTCCTTCCGGCAGGTGATAAAGGTCAGAAACCCAGTCAGGTCCTGATCGCTGCAGGCCACGTGGTAGACAACATGAGCGTTCCGCCTTCAGGGGGATGTGTGGTCTCTGTAAAGGTAAAATTTGACGGAGGACATGAAGTTCTCACCTTCCCGGGATTCCACCAGTTATTCTTCTATGGGGATTACAGGAATGAACTGCAGGAATTTTGCCAACTGTGCCGTTTTGATGCTAAAGTAGTATGATGACCGTATTCAGTTGGAAGATTAACAAAATATTGGCGGAGAACGACCCCTGACATCCGGACAAAATGGTTTGACCTCAGGGATCATGCTGAAAAATGATCCGGCATCTTTAAAGTATTGATCCCTGAGGTTTCTAATGATGGTTACATGTTGGCAACATGTTTTGCAGGTTCTAACTTCTGATTTGCATGAACCGTGGTACCCGAGAAACGCAGGTCATCCGGAGAAAGATAACCCTGCAAAACCAACCTAAAAGAAGATCATCGTTTAAGTTCCTTCGATTGAATCAAGGATTTCTTTGATTTTTTTTAAAAGTCGGGTAAATTATTCCCGATAATTTCAGGAATGGCATCATAGATATGCCGGAGTCTGGCTTTATCGCCTAAATTACTTTGCCTAGATCAGTTTTTTCTCATCATCGATCGCCGGTTTCATGTATTTTTTATTTTTCGGTTATGTACGCCAAACTTGAGATAATGAGGAATGTATTATAACAATTTGCGATCACAGAAATACATGGCCCAGTCACTAACAAAAGCCACTCAAAGGCATGGATACTCCGTGAACTTTCAAATTTCTCTCCTGAAGTCCGTGGGCAAAGCTTATTCAATCCAGCATGTTTTTCCAGCCCTTGATGGTAACATTTGTCCGGTGCTGAATTTGCTCTCC
>CAZOYZ010000677.1:0-2700 GCA_964584045.1 uncultured Prolixibacteraceae bacterium
CCATCATGGAAACGCTGTACGGTCCCATATCGTAAGAGACCGTTTGTCCATTGCTGGCTTTTACGGAGAACGTAAAAGAAACCGTCTTGCCTCTTGCTTCTTCGGGGATTTTGTAATAGTACCGCAAGGTAGCCGCACAGGTGTCTTTCGAAAAAGTCACAGCCGTCTTCTTCCCCTCTGTTACCGAAGGACCCCCAACCGGAACTCCGATATCCACGCCTGAACCATTCGTATAGTAGGATCTATGGTCCAGGTAAGTTCCCGCCGCCCCGGCGACAGATGTCTCTACCTGAGCCGAAACGATTTTTCCCTCATCGGCGGGCAAAGCCATGGCATAGGCAAACTCCAGTTCCAGGCCAACCATGTTTGGCCCCAATGAACGTTTAATGCAGTCATTATGTAATCCCGGACTCAATGTCGGGATGGCGTATTTTTCCTCCTCACACGACACCATAAAAAGCAACACAAAAACAAACAAGGGAATACAATTCTTACTTAGTCTCATAATAGTTTAGTTTTGAGGTTCCTGTACAATAATACTAACCGTATAAGTTTTGCGGATTTTCCGGTTTCCTGAAACCACCGTCCACTTTTTGGGGTTGGGCAGGTCAGAAAAATCAACTCTGCCGGTAATTTTTGGATCCAGCTTGGCATCTGTGACCAGCGAAAATTGTGGGTACAGGTTCTTCAGATCAGTCCCAAAAAAGACTTCCACATCGATCGTCTGCGCGACGGTATCAATCACCGCCGCTTTTGTTCTGACAGTCTGAAAATCAGGACCAAGTAATTCAAAATTACTCACATAGCATTCGGCCCGGGATGTAATTAGCAGCCCGTCTTCGTCGATAGGAAAGTCCGCACAGCGAATCCAGTTGAACACGATCGCGATAAGGACTCCCTGAATGATCAGGTACTTTTTCATGGCTGTATTTTTTGAATTTCTTGTAATCATTTTGTTGAAGATTATAACCAGGGTTTGTTTTGCGTTAACTTCGGATTCCGTTCACGTTCGCTGGGGGGAATGCGGAAAATATAGCACCGCTGGTATTCCAGCTCAGAAGCATTCTGAAAATAACGGCTTTGCTGCGCACCATGGGTGTCGATCCGCCATACGCCTTCGCTGTAAGGAGCTCCCCATACACGTTCATACGCTCTCCATCGGCGAAGGTCGAACGAACGATGACCTTCCAGCAGTAGTTCTACGATGCGTTCCTGTTCGATGGCGCTAAAAAAGGCTTCCTTGCTGGCCGTATTGCTCGCAGCCAACGGGGGCAAATTGCCCCGGTGCCTGATTTTGTTCACCAACTCAATCGCATCGGCCCGGGGACCATAAATCTCGTTGGTAGCCTCTGCGTACATCAAATAGACATCTGCCAGGCGCATGACCGGCCAGGCATAGTCACCATCGTTGCGACCCTGTCCCGGATAATCACGCAAAAATTTCCGGAATACATAGCCGGTATTCGTGGTCCCGTTGTAAGTCGTATACTGCGTTCCATTGATTGTCACCTTCTGATTCCATGTTTTATAAACATATGGCACCCATCCGGTGAACTGCAACGAAGCTAAACCGGCGCTCATCTCATAATCCCACATGATGGACGATTTCATTCGATAATCCCGGTTTGCATAACTTTGTGGGTTCACGGCCGAACCAGGAGTCGTCCTTGCTCCCGCAACCGAAGGATTCATCGGAGTCATCGGTGGCAGAAAATCGCCGGTGATCGTAGACTGGTAACGATCGGCGATTTCATAGCGTGGCGTCACCCAATTTTGTGCAGTCTCCTGCGAACGTCCGCCCATATCACGCATCAACATTTCTCCCTGGCCGGTACCGCTTCCGCCATGGGTGAAGACCATGATCATCTCGCCGTCTTCGTTGGGGTTGCCGGTAGAAGGAATAAACATGTAATAATAGTTCGGAAGAAGTTCTGCATTTCCCATCGTCCCCCAGTTCCCGGGTTCCCCGTTTCGGAAAAGTCTCAAGCCATAATCCTCGATGACATGTTTAAAATCGGCGGCAGCAGCCTCATAGGCCGATTGTGCTTCCGTCGCACTGGGCGTAAACGTATCCAGTTCGGACCAGCCAAATTTATTCCAGCACGCCCAATACAGATTTAGTTTTCCCCTGAAGGCAAGCGCCGCTGGCTTTGCTGCCCTGCCAATTTCGTTTGATTTTACCGGTAATTTTTCAAACGCATAGGTAAAATCGGCCAGGATGGAATCTTTTACCTGGGCAATTGGCATGCGCTCCAAAAATTCCACTTCCGAATTATCATAAATGATGTGTCCAAAATAAGGGACATCCCCCCACATAGAGACCAGCCGAAAGTATACCATTCCACGCAGAAGCCTTGCCTCTCCGATAACAGCTTCCAATGATTTCTTCAGTTCAGGTTTTGCAGCCGGAAGCATTTTGGTCACATTCTCGATGACGTAATTCGTACGGCTAACACCCCCGTATAAATATTTGTACATATTATCAAATGCCGACCCGTACCCTGACGGATTGTAATTTGCCCTGTACGCGTCCCCAACCCGCAGATTTCCTTCAGTGGTACTGTTTGTACCGCTATAGACTCTCACGTATTCAGTCTGTCCATCGAAATAATAATCCCTGTCGAATAAGGGCCGGATCGACGAATAAGCCCCCATAAGGGCATTGGTCGCGTCATCCGAAGTCTGCCAAAATTCGGTCCC
>CAZOYZ010000678.1:0-2697 GCA_964584045.1 uncultured Prolixibacteraceae bacterium
TCGGAAGAAAGTATCGAAGCGGCAACAGAGATGATGTCTAAATTTCAAAGTCCCCTCCTTCTTGCGATTTCAGGATTATTTTCCTTTGCTTTACTGGGATTTATTATATCTTTGGTCACCTCAATATTTGTGAAAAAACGTGATGAAGGAAATGCTTTTGACGAAGCAATGGAAGAGGTGCAAAAGGATGAATAAATGAGTAAAGCTATTTCCATAGTTGTTCCTTTACTGAATGAAGAAGAATCGCTGGTTGAACTGGCCGGATGGATCAAGGAAGTGATGGATAAAAACGGGTTTTCCTATGAAGTTATTTTCATTGACGACGGAAGCAGCGATCATTCGTGGAAAGTCATTGACGATATTCATCAGTCAAATCCTGCAGTTAAGGGGATCAGGTTCAGGCGAAATTACGGAAAATCGGCAGCCCTGCAGGTAGGCTTCGCGCATGCCGGGGGGGAAGTGGTGATCACCATGGATGCTGATCTTCAGGATAGCCCGGAAGAGATCCCTGACTTCTACAGGATGATCACCGAAGAGCATTACGACCTGGTCTCGGGTTGGAAGAAGAAAAGGCATGATCCGCTTTTCTCCAAAAATATTCCCAGCAAGTTTTACAACTGGATTGCCCGGCGGAGCTCGGGAATCAGGATCCACGATTTTAACTGCGGCCTTAAGGCCTATCATCAGCGGGTTGTGAAAAGTATCGAGGTTTACGGGGAAATGCACCGGTATATCCCCATTATCGCGAAATGGGCGGGATTCAGGAAAATCGGAGAAAAAGTGGTTCAGCATCAGGAACGAAAATACGGAAAGACAAAATTCGGATTCGAGCGTTTTGTCCGCGGCCCGTTAGACCTGTTGTCGGTCATTTTTATCGTTAAATTTGGCAAAAGACCCATGCATTTGTTTGGCCTGATCGGTACACTGGTTTTTTTAGCGGGATTTATCGCGGCCCTGTGGGTAGGGATCAGCAAACTCAATGCTGTTGCACATCATCTGGCAGCACCAAAGGTAACCGAGAGTCCTTACTTTTATCTTGCTTTAACCGCCATGATCATCGGCACCCAACTTTTCCTTGCCGGTTTTATTTCCGAACTGGTCTCCAGAAACTCTTCCGAGAGGAACAAATACCTGATCGACGAAATTATTCATTGAAGTATGAACAACCATTCGCTCCTGGCCGGACTCATAGCCGTCTTTTTCTTTACTGCTTCCTGTCAACGCAATGAGGAAGGAAAATGGATCAGCCTGTTTAACGGGAAAGATCTTTCCGGATGGAAGGCCGTTGAAAATCCGGCTTCCTTTCGTGTCGAAAACGGCCTGCTCGTTTGCAGCGGACCTCGTGCTCACCTGTTTTACGCCGGAAATCTCCGGAATGGAGTGTTCAGGAACTTTGAGTTAAAGGCAGAAGTCATGACCTCCCCCGGGAGTAACTCCGGCATTTATATCCATACCAAAGAACAGGAAAAGGGCTGGCCGTTCAAAGGCTATGAGATCCAGATCAATAATTCCTATCCGGGTAAAGGAGATTTTACCGAACTGAAGAAAACAGGAAGCCTTTACGGGATCAGGAACGTCTATTATCAGACCGTAAAAGATGATGAGTGGTTTGAACTGTATGCCCGCGTTGTCGAAAACCATATTGAGGTCAGGGTGAACGGAAAAAAGGTAGTGGACTATATCCAGCCCGATGATCCTTACCGGGCGCGAAATGATCAGTATAAAGTGTTTGACCGGGGACAGATCGCCCTCCAGGCCCATGATAAAAACAGCACGACGTTTTTTAAGGATATTCAGATTAAACTTTTGCCCGACAGTGTAAAGTTACAGCCCGAAGCTGGTAAAGAGTGGGACACAAAGATAACCAAACTGCATACGGCAAACTTCCCCGTCATAGATTTTCATGTACATCTGAAGGGTGGCCTGACGATTGAGCAGGTTATGGAAAATTCACTGAAATTAGGTATCAACTACGGGATTGCGCCCAACTGCGGATTAAAATTCCCGGTCACCGATGATGCCTCATTATATGCGTATATGGATACGGTAAGGTCTCAGCCTGTTTTCAGGGGAATGCAGGCTGAAGGACGGGAGTGGGTCACCTTATTTTCGCCTGAGGCGGTCAGTCAGTTTGATTACGTGTTCACCGACGGTATGACCTGGACCGACCATGAGGGCCGCCGGCTACGCCTTTGGATCCCCGAAGAAACCTTTGTGGATAATGAGCAGGCTTTCATGGACGAATTGATCGGAAAAATTGAAGCAATCATGAGCAATGAGCCCGTTGATATTTATGTCAATCCAACCTTCCTGCCGGCAGTGATAGCCAGTCATTATGAGCGGTTGTGGACCGACGAACGCATCGACCGGCTGATCGGAATTCTGGTAAAAAACCGGGTAGCGCTTGAAATCAACTCGCGTTATCAACTGCCTTCTGAAAAAATCCTGCGAAAAGCCAAAGAAGCAGGCCTGAAATTTAGTTTCGGCACCAATAATCCGGGGAATGACCTGGGACGCCTGAACTATTCCATCGAGATGATCGACAAGCTGGGACTGACCTATAAAGATATGTTTATACCACGCCCCGACACTTTAAAACCGGTATTGGTAAAAGGTTTGCCCAAAAAGATCACCGGCTGATCAGAAATAAGGGATCTTATTCGGAGGGTCCGGAACACATTTACACCGGAAGGCATG
>CAZOYZ010000679.1:0-2695 GCA_964584045.1 uncultured Prolixibacteraceae bacterium
TTACAGGATCATCTGTTGAATGAGGTGAAGGAAGTTCCGCTGGAACAACTCCACGAAGGCATATTCCTGCGCACGAACGGGAATCCCCTGTTCTGTGTTCATCTGAAAAAAATGGATTGATTGTTAGATTTTTTGTAATTTTCGCTTTTTACGGGTGAGAGGATTCCTGTTCTGTGATTTTTCCGGTATCTGTATGCGTATTTGGAATTCTAATTCGAGTGAGTGACAAATATTAAACGTTCAATAATCCCAACAAACAATAAAACGATCGTGATGATGACAAACAGATTGATAAAAACCGCAATTCTTAGTTTGGTATTTGTGAATGCGCTGCCCCAGAATCATTTAGCCGGCCTGAGTAAAGAACGATCCGAATTTCAATGGTCTGAGACGAAGCATGGGGGACTGGCTCTTCCGTCTGACGAGGCGCACCCTGGTCAGACGGATAAGGAGCGGGCTTCAAAGATGAATAATTTAAAAGGGCAGACCGGATCTTCTGAGTTGCCGGCGTATCTGAATCCCGCTTTCCCGATCGATAAACGGGTAGAGGATCTTTTATCCCGGATGACGCTTGAGGAAAAGATCGGTCAACTGAATTGCCCTTGTCACGGGATGATGGCAACTGAATTTTCCGAAAAGCTTGATGCGTGCAGAAAATTTGCTGAGGGGAAACTGGTACCCAATATCGGTCCGGCAGGAGGTTTCTGGGCGCCTAATATCCTGTTTGGAGAAGGTCCGCGTCGCCAGGCGGAGTTTCTTAACGAGCTTCAGAAGATTGCCGTGGAAAAAACCCGGCTGAGGATTCCGCTTCTGTTTTTTGAGGAAGGCACACATGGTTTGTTATCGCCCGGAGCCACCGTGTTTCCCGAAGGTTTGGCAATAGGCAGCACCTGGAACACAGGGCTTGTTGAACAGATCTATTCCGTGGCTGCCAGAGAGGCAAGATCGAGGGGTACCCACTTTTTGGGCACATTGGTTGTCGAACCGAACAGGGATCCCAGGCTTGGGAGAAATGAAGAAGGATACAGCGAAGACCCGTTTTTATGTTCAAGGATTGCAGAGGCGATCGTCAAAGGCATGCAGGGGGAAGACTTATCTGCCAATGACAAGGTGATCTCCTTACTTTGTCATTTTCCCGGGCAGAGTGAACCGGTAAGCGGTCTGGAGAGAGGTGCCATGGAGATCTCCGAACGGAAATTACGGGAAGTATTTCTTCCTCCCTGGATCGCGGGAATAAAAAAGGCAGGCGCTTTGGGCGTAATGGCCACTTATCCTTCCATCGATGGCATTCCCGCGCACGCGTCAGAAAAATTACTCACAAAAATCCTTCGTGAAGAACTGGATTTTAAAGGCATTGTGGTCACGGAAGGCGAAGGAATCAGGATCCTTGTTTATGAGCAAATCGCACGGACGATGAAGGAATCGGGAGAATTGTGTCTTAAAGCGGGCGTGGACGTAAGTATATGGCACGAAGACGGTTATTTAAATGCGCTCAGGGAAAATGTGCACGAAGGGAAGGTCTCGGCAGAAACAATTGACCGGTCGGTGAGAAGAATACTCAAAATTAAATACCTTCTTGGTTTGTTTGAGAATCCGTATGTGGATGTGGAACAGGCTGAAAAAGTGAGTAATACCAAAGAAAGCCGGGAGTTGGCATTGAGAACCGCCAGGGAAGGAATTGTTTTATTAAAAAATGAAAACCATCTTCTTCCGCTGGATAAAAAGATGAAGTCGATCGCTGTGATCGGACCCAATGCCGATGCTGCAAGGAACCAGCTTGGTGATTACATTGCCCATCCCATTATTCAGCATATCGTTACACCGTTAGAAGGCATTAAGAACAAAGTCTCTCCGCAAACAAATGTAACTTATGTCAAAGGTTGTGAGGTGATTGGCAATGAACTGAATGAAATCAACAAGGCAGTTGAAGCGGCCAAAAAAGCAGATGTTACAATCGTTGTTCTCGGGGAAAATGGGGAGAAAACAAACGGAGAGGGCAATGATGTGGCAAGCCTGGATCTGACAGGATTGCAGGAAGCGCTTTTGAAAGCTGTTTTCGCGACAGGCACTCCCACGATAGCAGTGCTGATAAACGGGAGGCCCTTATCGATCCCATGGGCGGCAGAAAATGTTCCCGCCATCATGGAGGCATGGATGTGTGGCGAAGAGGGAGGAACCGCGATCGCTGATGTATTATTCGGCGATTATAATCCATGCGGACGTTTGCCTGTCACATTTCCCCGTCATTCCGGTCAACTTCCGGTATATTACAATTATAAACCGTCAAAGAAATTTTGGATGACAGAAGGTTACCGTAAACCATATGTGGATATGAGCGCCGAGCCGCTTTTTCACTTTGGTTTTGGATTAAGCTATACCTCATTCGGGTACAGTCATCTTCAGATATCTCCTGAGAAAACAGGACCTGCCGGACAGGTTCATGTCAGTTTAGATGTGGAAAATACCGGGAAAAGAAGAGGGGAAGAAGTGGTCCAGTTATACATTGATGATGTCATCAGTTCCGTATCAACACCCGTTAAAGAACTAAAAGGATTTGAAAAAGTCAGCCTTGATCCGGGAGAGAAAAAGACCGTTCATTTTAAGTTAACCTCAGCGGATTTATTCTTATTGGACAAAGATCTTGATCCGGTTGTCGAACCAGGGGTATTTAAAGTGATGGTTGGCAGTTCATCAG
>CAZOYZ010000680.1:0-1292 GCA_964584045.1 uncultured Prolixibacteraceae bacterium
CTTTTACTTTTCAAAGTTGTCTCATGTTTGGAACAATCTTAGCCACAGCATCCAATTCCAATTCAAAAAGGAGGTCATCCCGGCAAATATTGGAGTTCATTCCTACAAAGGGAAAATCCTGAATATTATTTTTTCTGAGCCAATCATTGAATAAAGGTACTGAGCTTATGTCCTTAAAGTAGGCAATCGCCCGGGAGGTATCGTTCCATGTCATTCCTCTGGATTCCAGAATCGCTCCGATCACATTCATGGTCTGTTCTATTTGGGCAGCCACATCATTCTGATGAACCGTTTTCCCCTCAGAGTCAATACAGGCTGTCCCTGAAATCAGCAATTGGCGATTAGTGGTGAATTCAAGCTCGACGGCACGGCTAAATGAGCTTTTGTAGTTAAAAGCTGAACATTGGAGCGGCGAAGGAACTTCAGTGATTTTCACCTTTTCATTCTTCGGGCGAACAGCAATTGCTCCGGCGATAATGCAGGAACCAAATGGGTTAGATGCACTTATACCCGTACTGGCCGGAACACCATGTTCGAAAACACCCCGTTCACGGAAAAATTGCGTACGCACGGTATTAAACCCGGTGTACCAATCCAGAAGGTGGTCAAGATATAACCAGGTTCGCACTATATGAAGGAAGTTCATGCCACAACCCTTAAGCACTTCCTCCATGCGGATGAAAACATCTCTGGCCTGGTACTCCCGAGACTGGCTTACATCATGAGGTAATACTCCTGCCAGCATGCAGTAGTCAGCTTCTTCGTCTGACCACTTGGATCCCACGATCCGGCCATCCAATTCCAAACGCACTAATTTGACCCCTTCGATTAACCAACCCTGGGTGCCTTTCAATACATGACCATTGACCGTAGCTCCCTGTATACACATGACTGGCCAGGGAAGATGTGCAAATTGACTGAGGATTTTTTTAGAATCATGGCCTTCAAATACAAATTGTGCTGCGACTATTTCGGGATTTTTCGGGAATCTCTGAAAAACAGTTTTGAGATCATCGCCGTGATCTTGCAAACTTAGGTAGCTTTTTGTGATTGTTTTGTTACCTGCTGCTTTGAGTTCATGTTTCATAGCGATAAAATATATTGAATCAAATCGTTTATTTCCTTCTGGGTTAGTCCACTGGTTTCGCCATGACTGTCGTTTTTGTTGTATTGGGTCAGCACCTCTTTCATGCTGTTGGCCCGGCCATCATGAATATAGGGCGCGGTGCGCCAACATTCAATCAGAGTAGGAGTATCAAAATTCTTGTTATTGTCCATCCCATCACTCAGAC
>CAZOYZ010000680.1:1392-2688 GCA_964584045.1 uncultured Prolixibacteraceae bacterium
AGGTTGATTGATTTGATATTTTCTTCCTTTTTCAGAGGCACAACAGCCAAATCATCACTAAAATACATACCCGTCACTAACTGATCGTTCACCCAGCATATACTGCGTGGGCCATTGCCTGGTAATCGAACACGGCGACGAATACCTTTCAGAAAATTCAGGTCATTAGGAATGTCAGAAAGGGTTTGTGATATCCCTGTCCTTTCGCCTTTCTCAATCTGTGAAATCCTGTCGTGCAGCAACCCGCGGTCTATAATGCTGATTTCGTGGGTGCCTGCATGGGCCACACAAAGTTTTTTTCCATCCGGAGTGCAAATTATTCCCCATGGGTTGGCTGCACCCAGGTCAATATCATCCAGTAGGAAAGTGGCAAAGATTTTACTTTCTGCCATATCCACAATACTGATGGCACTGGTATTCATCCAGCCTCGTTCCACCTGTGTTGTCGGAGCCGTGTAACGTCCGAGGTTATGAGTCACATAAGCATAATCGCCATCCGGAGATACCGCTACACCGCGCAACAACGTAGAACCGTTCGGTAACCTAAGATGGCCAACTAAAATCCTTTTCATAGGATCCACGAGAGAAACTGTAGCTGCTGTATATCCGCTGCTCGTTGAACCAGCCGGCAGAAGGTTTGTTACCAATAAGTTTTTCCCGTCGGGGGTAAAAATGGAAGCAACCGGTTCTCTTGACAAGTTTATTTCTGCAATCACCTTTTGTTTTCCAATATCGATTAAATTCACAGAGTTGCTGAAACGGTTACAAACTGCGAGGAGTTCACCATTTGGACTCAACGATGGTCCTGATGGAGAATGTCCGACAGCAACGGAAAACAAAATATGCCCGGTCTTGGCATCCAACGCCAAAACCTTACCTTGTGGACCGTTAAGTGTAACATAGATACGCTCCCGGTCAGCATCGAGAATAAGACCTGTTGGCGAGGCAGGAAGAGAGGCTGACCAATCTTCTTGTCCGCTAGACAGGATAACGTGAACCAGTTTTTTAGCTAAGAACTCAGCTACATAAACTCCGGTTCCGGTAGCGTCAGCTACTAATGCGATTGGAGAAGCGTTGACAGAACGTGATATCTCACCCAAGGCGAAACTGTTAGCATTCGCTATTATTACAGCTATGCCAATTAAAATTACTCGTATCCATAACTTACCCATTATACCTTGTTTAATAGGTTAATCCGTAACCAACCGGAAAATCTTCGTCGATTACTAGCGGTAACTTCCCGGTTGGTGTAATTTCATTTTTCATAATCCGTATAAAAGAATCAAAATATACCTG
>CAZOYZ010000681.1:0-838 GCA_964584045.1 uncultured Prolixibacteraceae bacterium
CGGCATCGTCGGCCCAAGCATTACGGTGTATGATTTTTCCGGAAATATCAAAGGGCAGATCGTTCCGCCGGCGCAATCCGTGTACAATCCGATCGCGGTGCATTTCCCGCAAAAATACTCCGTTGAGACGACGCCGACGGTTTATGCGGCCTGGTGGGACTTTCTTCAACGGCATCCCGGTTTCGGTCTGGGAGCCTCGACCGCCGAAGAGGAAATTCCCTATACGGCAGAGCTCGCCGCCGATCTCGCGGAGATCCAGGCGGCGGTGAACAGCTATCCTGCGGATCCTGATGAAGCGAGCCGCGACCACTGGGAGTTCATTTCCGTGCTCGGCAAGGGCGATTGCGAGGATTATACGCTCGAAAAGGCGAAACGTCTGCTGGACAAGGGCTATCCCGCCAATGCGATCCACATGGAAAGCGGTGTTCTGCGCACGGATCCGGACAAAGGGCACGGCTGGCTTGTTGTGTTGACGTCGGCCGGGCCGAAGGTCCTGGACAATCTGCGCAACGACGTCGTCTCATATAACGCCGCGCAGCAGGATTACATCAACAGGGCCCGCCAGACGGGGCTATACTGGTATCACGTGGATTGATTACTCTTGTTCGTCGCGTTCGATGCGCCTCATTTCCGATCTGATCCTGATTCGCCTGGCCTCATCATAGTTTCGGTTTTCAATGGCGCGTAGTCGTTGCTTTTCCAATTCTGCATCTTCGGATCGCTCTGCCGCCCGCTTCCGCCGCATGTTTTCTATTTGATTATTGTAATCTTGTCTTCGCCTTGCCTGCTCTTCGAAAATTCTGTTATTTTCGTGCTTTAAACGAAGCCTCTCTTCCTC
>CAZOYZ010000681.1:848-2688 GCA_964584045.1 uncultured Prolixibacteraceae bacterium
GCCTTTTGTTGCTGAAGCCTTTTTTGTTTGGCATTGTATCGCTGAATTTCCTCCGGTGAATCGCGTCTGTTCACTTCCCGCCCAATTATCCTTGCGGGATCTTCCGGCGGTTTGTCGCCGATATGGGTTACGCCCTTATTGTCAACCCAAACGGTAATCTCATCAGACGCCGATGGATACGGACAACACATCAGCAAAAATATGAAGGCGAAAAATCGAATCATCCTGATAACCATAATTTACCTCCGTAAAGATCTATGATCATCAGCGTGAAGCTGAATACCTTGAAGGGATAGTATATTTTACAATCACCCGTCTTCCTTGTTTCCGGTACAGCTAGCCTGACTATAATATTCCGGATTCTGAAAGTCGTTTTTTAAGCGACATCAGTTCGTCTTCCATCCTCAGCATTCTTTTGTCGTTTTCAACGGCATTTTTGAACCAGGTGATGTTTTCTTTCAACGCTTTCGCATAACCTGTTCCGGAAATCAGAATCTCAAAAGCCTTCACCGCGTAACGTAAACCTACTTGGATGTCTGGGGAATTGTTGTCGGAAGGATTCGAAAGTGAGGGGAGGTAGGGTTCAACAGTATCCCGAATGAGGTTGGAGGGTTCAAGATCCGGATTGATAAAGACGCTGCCTTTCCCTGTTAAGAGCCAGTTCACGTTCACATTATTATGAACTGCGAGATCGATAAGCAGGGTCTTGATTGTTCCGCTTTTGGTTCGATTATTCAGATCCGACGCAGATATGCCAAGCTCTTGCGCCAAAACTCTTTTTGTTTTGTAACCTAGCGCATTCATTAATCTATTAATTATTTCGGGATTATTATTCATCAAACAGTAAATTATTTCTTGACAACGTTCACTATTTAGTTTATTTACTGAGCCAAGATTAATAAACGCATTAAATATATTAACCGCCCATCACGGGCAAACCAAAGGACATAAATAATGTTAACACAAAAAGAACATATTTTAAACAGAAAACATGCCATCGAGCGCGCCTGGGGAACGCAGGCGGCGTTCGCCAAACACCTGGGCGTTTCCTACGTCGGCCTGCATAAAACAATCACCTGTCAGACGAGAAATCACATCATGCACGATTACGTCGCGCGGGCCATGGGCACGACCAAGGAGGATTTTTTCCCCGATATCTATGCCGCGGCGGTGATTCCCATAAATAAATCAATATCAGAACAGGCGGCAAACGTAAATTAACGACAAGGAGATTAATGTTAATGGAATCATATATTAACCTTCTCGAAAGCATGACGTTGCAGGAAGCCATCTGGGATACGGTGCACAACAGCAAGAAGCCAGCGAAGGTCATCGCGTCGGAAATCGATATGGGCCTCAGCCATCTGACCCGCGCCGCGCTGCCGAAGGAAAACGGGTCGGGATGCAACTTCCCGGCGGACAAAATCACGCCAACAATCAGATCCACACAAAAGTATTTAATCCTGGATGTCATCGAACAGAGCGTCGGCCGCGTCGGAATTAAAATTCCGCCGATCAGAAACGTCAGCACGGCCGACATTTGCCGACTGACCATGGCCAGCGTCCGCGAATTCGGCGAAATGGTGGCGGAGGTCGAACGCGCGCTGGTGAACAACGAGATTGACCCGGTTGAACGAAAAAAAATCTTTCGCGAAGGCTATCAGGCGATTCAGGCCATTCTGTCCCTCATGCTGGCCTGCAAAGGCTCCGACGCCCAACGGCGATAATAACGCTTCACCTATTGTAGGGCGGTGCTTCAGCCCCGCCACAGGACACGCGATGAACAAAAAACAGATCCACACGATCATCATGCAGGAAGACGTAATAAAACGCCTGACGA
>CAZOYZ010000682.1:0-2680 GCA_964584045.1 uncultured Prolixibacteraceae bacterium
TTTCATTGTACCATAACCAACAGCGATCACTTCTTCAATCCCGATGGTTTCTTCCTGCATCACCACCTGGATGCTTGTCTGCCCGCCAACCTTTACCTCCTGCGTTTTCATCCCTACGAACGAAAAGACCAATATCGCATCAGCAGGAACATTTGAAAGGGAATAGTTCCCTCCAACATCGGTAATCGTTCCTTGCGTAGTTCCTTTTATCATTACAGTAACACCAGGCAAAAGCGTTCCGTCTTCACCTTTTACTTTTCCCGAGATTTGCTGAGGCGGAAGGCTTTCCCCGCCCCGAAAAGAAGATTCACCCGGTGATAAAACAATCTGACGATCCATGATCTTATACTTAACATCCGTCCCTCTGAAAATTTCGTCAAGTATTTTATCAATCATTTGATTCTCGACGACGATACTTGTCTTCCTTTTAAGATCAATTAACTCTCTGTTGCATAGAAAATAGAACCTGCTCTGTTCCTCTATTTCGGTTAGGATCGTTTCGACACTGGCATTCCTGAAATTCAGTGAGAGTTCAGTTTTCTGCGCAAACCCCGAAATGGCATGCACTTGAAAAATGCTCATGATGAACAGCAGTAAACTACATCGCATAATCAAAAATGTTTTTTTTAGGACATAACTACTATAAGTCCATTGTTTACAATTTTTTTTCATAAATTTACACTTGAAGAATTAATAATTATTATTGTTAATCTACTCATCAGGAAAGTGTGGGAGCGCTTTCCTGATTTGCTTTTATGGATTTATCTTATCCTGTCATTCATTTTAATTTTTGTTCCTGTAATAAAATTCAATTGTTCTTTTATCAAATGTTCCGTCCCGGTTCCTTTCCCGCGTAATTTCCCTCACGTCGACCGGGGCCGAGATCCGGAGTAATTTAATGACTTCGTCCAATGTCTCATCCTCAAAAGTGGCCATATAAGGATGAGCCTTTAACCTTTCATCCTTAATCAGGATATTGGCATTATACCTGCGGTTTAATTTTTTTACCACTTCTTCAAAAGGCTCGTTCCGGAATATCAGTTTCCCATCCTTCCAGGCCACTACTCTCATTGCATCAACCGTTAATAATTGATATGCGGAAGTATTCCCGTCATAAATGCACATTTGACCGGGCTCCAGCATACCCAGATTTTGAACCTGATCCTTTCTTTTTTCCTGTATCCTTACCTTCCCGCTCACGAGCGTCACCTCACTGATTTTATCATCCGGAAATGCCAGTACATTAAAAGAAGTACCCAGGGCAATGACACTAATATTTGTTCCGGAAACAATAAAAGGCTTTTGGGGATTGGGAAGAACATCAAAGTAGGCCTCCCCCTTCAGTTCCACTTCTCTGGACCTTCCTTTAAACTGAGTGGGAAACTTCAGGGTTGAGCCGCCATTTAAACATCCGCCGGAACCATCAGGAAGATGAAATTCCGTTCTGGTACCCGGAGGTGCATAGATCTCAGAATAGGCGGTGTTTTCCTCTTTCGCTCCCGGATACAGGCTGTTTATTAAGGTATAGATCACTAATGGAATAAAAAGAATCGCTGCAACTCTTATCATCATACCAATTATTCTTTTTTTAGTATTCTGCCTGATACTTGATTCTTCCAGTTTTATTTCATGATATATTTTCCCCAAGACCTGATCAGGAGTATACCCTTCCATATTCAGATTTTTTCCTGATTCTTCTTTCCAATACCGGTAATACTCCCTCCGAAGGGATTCTTCATCCTGAGGCCCGGAAAACCATACCAAAATTCTTTCCTTGTCGCCGTCTTGCTCATTCCCTTCCATGTACCGCTTTATTACCTGAAAATCAACACCCATTCTTTTTTCCCTTTAATTTATTTGAGTGATCAGCATAAAAATGTGTCCGTTTTATTAAGATGTTCCCGATGAGGAGAAAAACACCCGGGTGAAAACACAATTTATCATGATTCCAAATAGTTGTTCTCCGGATGAGGGTCCGTTCCAAAAAGCTATTGGTGGCAGCCGGCAGAAATTTGAGCGTCGCCCCGGAGTTTAAAGTGATACTATCAGGAAGATGAACAACCGCACAATAGTTATTTGCTTCTGTGTCTCTCGTGAAATGAAATTACATATATTTACCATTCCAATTTAACCAGGATGTTATGCTTACTCCGGACGAACGCAGACTAATTGAGAACCTGATCGGAGGAGACGCGTTTTCCTTCGATAAAATCTTCTATCAATATAATAAAAAAGTGTACGCGTTCTCTTTTCGTAATTTAAGAAACAGGGAAGATGCGGAAGGTGTGGTTCAGGAAGTCTTTATTAATCTTTGGAAAGACCGGGCAAAACTGAGAAATATTCAAAACCTGGAGTATTGGATTTTTGGCATTTGTTTCAACATAATCCGGAAGCATTTCCGGAAGATGTTACGGGAAAAGCAACATCTGCAGAAATTTGCAGAGATCAATTCACCGGATGATCATTCGACCATAAACGAAGCAGAATTTCATGAATTGCTGGAGAAAGCAGAAACGATCATTGAAAAGCTTCCCATCCGTCAAAAGTCCGTCTTTCTTCTCAGTAAAAGGGATGGGTTATCCAATGCTGAAATCGCTGAAAAATTAAATATTTCGAAAAAAACGGTGGAGAATCATCTGACCAGCGCGAAATCATTTATAAAGAAGACCCTTGTGGATGA
>CAZOYZ010000683.1:0-2672 GCA_964584045.1 uncultured Prolixibacteraceae bacterium
ATACTTTCCCTCATGGAGCGGATTTCCTGGGGATCAAGATCTTTGTTCGACCATAAATAATCTTTCTGCTCCTTCAGGGTTTCGACATGCCCTGTAACAGAGACGTCGGCCGCGCCTATGGCTTCTTTTACCGCGTCTGTTACCTGACGGAGATACTCCCTCTCCTGTTGTTCCGTTTCATTCAATACCATAGCAATTATTTAACTTCCAACTGAGCAGGTCGCAAAATTACCGGAAGAAGCAAATGCAATCAATAGCCATTCATGGTCATTTTAATATCTTTGCAGCCGAAGATGACAAACGCTCAATTAGTTGAATTATCGCAGCAACTGAGACACTCGGCACTGCGTGTACTTGATGCCCTCGACATGGAGGGGAAGTGCCGCCGCATGGGCGTTGCAGTGCATGTTGTGGGTTCGTTAAAGACCGGTCTCCTGCTGAACCACCGGGATATCGATCTGCACCTGTACACCGATGAACCCATGATCGGGAAGAGTTTTGCCTTCATCCAAACGATCGCGGAGAACAAGGGGGTTAAAGATATTCAGTACAAAAACCTTTTGGATACGAAGGAAGAATGTATGGAGTGGCACCTGTGGTACGAAGACGAAGAAGGAATGACCTGGAAGCTCGACCTGATCCACATCAGGAAAGGCTCATTTTATGATGGCTTTTTTGAAAATGTCACAGACAGGATTGCCCGAAGGCTTAGCCCGCAAACAAAGGAAGCGATCCTGCGGATCAAGTATGAACTGGGCGAAAAAAGCAATGTGCCGGGAATTCAGATTTACTACGCGGTGTTGGAACATGGCATAACCGACTATGCCGGTTTTACAGCCTGGTCGAAGCAAAACCCTGTTGAAGCGGTCCTGGAGTGGATTCCATAGGCTTACGCCATAAGCCCACGCCTGGTCACTTCACTGATCGCTTCGAACGAATTTGCCACCTGTAGCTTTCGCAGGATGTTTTTGCGGTGGTTGTTCACCGTATTGAGGCTGATGCAAAGCCGGCCGGCAATTTCCTTGCTCGATAATCCCGACCGGACCAGTTCCAAAACTTCCAGTTCCCGCTCCGAGAGTAACGATTGACCGGCATCGGGCCGGTGGCAGATAAGCTGTCCTGTTTTCAGGTTGACCGTCATTGCCTGCACGGCATTGAGCGGCCGCTGGTCGGGCAGAATGCTTAACTCGCCCAGGATGATCCACGCTTTCCCGTTCCTGTCTTGCTGAATGACCCGCTGACGGCTCATCACGTTCAGGTACTTCTTCTGCGAATTACGCATCCTGAACTGATAGGTATTGCTGTAGTCATTCCTGTTTTCGGGAGCAAGGCTGTAAATAAAGCGGGAATGGTCAATCTGCATTTTAATCAGCTCATCGAGATCATCAGGATGTGCCATATCTTCGAAAAAATCGCCTTGTTTCTGAATTGAGTTGAGCCATTCGGGCTTATAGCCAAACAAGGTTGAAAAAGCCGGCGACGCAAAATCATACCTGCCTTTGAACACGTCGACCGTGAACAGGCAGCTATGGCTCAGGCCGGCCAGCTCCCGCAGCAGTTCCCTTTTTTGTCCCCACAGATGATAGTCAACATCGTTGTTACCGATTTGCTGTTTCGCCCATAACTTTTGCAAAATCCCGGTCGCAGCATTCATAAAGCCCAGCTTTTAGTGTTTGAATTTTTACTCAAAATAAAGCAAAATAATAAAATGAATGGGTGGAGGGCAGTTATCTGTTGCCGGACATGCTGAACGGATTCGGGTACCTGGAGGCCGTGAAGATGGTCACGAGAAGTGACTATGAGCGCTATTGAGACCGCCAAAACCGGAGCGGATGATGTGCACCCTGCCTGTACAGGGCGCACATTTCTTTTGATGTCAGGTCCTTCAGAAGATATTAGTTCGGATTCATCGCACCGCCGATTTGCTGAACCTCGTAGGCCTTCATGTTGATTTGCTTACTGATATTTTTATCGATATCGGTGACGGTCATCACCGTACGGTCATTGTTGCGCGTGTTCGTGATGACATATTCCATCGTAAAACCTGCAGGCATATTCTTTGGAAGAGCACTTTTCTTTGTCGGGGCTTCACCCATACCAAACAGCTTGAGGTCGACTTCCGGGGTAATCCAGAAAAAAGACTCGTTCTTTTCTTTTGCGTCGTCGTAGCGATATTCATCACATTTGTAACCAAGGATCGTCTTACTCCGGCCGGTTTTAGTGAAGCTTCCCTCAACGTTCGCTTCATCCTGATTTTCCGGATTGGCAAGATCACTGAAATTCTGGCGGAAAACCATCGCCGATTTTTTCCCGTCCTTATCAGACAGCATGATCATGCTGTTGTTTTTCACGTCGATGATAAAACTTCCCTGCACCTGATCCTTTCCGGTTCCGGGTCCCGGCTCGAAGGCGAGGTTTTTTGCATTCTGATCGAAATAATACACAAATGCCCGCTCCGATTCCTTCTTGTCGCCACGATAGTTTTCAATAAGCATGTGGACAGACAGATCGAACGCATACGCGTCTTCAAGCTTTCCCGGTTCGGACGCGATCCCCATTTTGCCAAACAGATTGCCCATCGGGTTGGCCTGTGACGAAGGTTCACCAGCCGGTGCATTTTCCGGGCTCTTGATGGAGTCTTTGACTTCCTTTTCAGGAGAAGAAGTGTTTGT
>CAZOYZ010000684.1:0-2664 GCA_964584045.1 uncultured Prolixibacteraceae bacterium
ACCGTCAGCGGAGATGGCCTGCTCAGCCTGGATGTCGCTTATGAACCGTCCGATCTGTGTTTGTTTGCGGGAATTACCTTCAGCCTTCCGGAGGAATCCGTAGCCGGCATGAAGTGGCTGGGGAACGGGCCTTACCGGGTCTATAAAAACCGCATGAAAGGAACGCAGTTCGGCGTCTGGGAAAAGGCCTATAACAATACGGTCACCGGCGAGTCAGGATTTGTTTATCCAGAGTTTAAAGGCTACCATTCCGGGGTGTACTGGGTAAAGGTACTCGGAAGAAATCACCGCGACTTCACCGTTTACGTGCACAGCAGTGATATTTTCCTCCGGATGCTGACCCCTCCGGTACCCCGTCATCCCAGGAATACGACGATTGTGTATCCGCCCGGCGACCTGTCTTTCCTGCACGGGATCAGCGCCATCGGGACCAAGTTTACCGATCCGCCGGCATCGGGGCCGCAATCATTCCCGTATCCATTCAATCCGGTAAAAATCCATGAACGCAAGCTGAGCATGAAACTGACCTTTGACTTTCGATACGAGTGATAAAAACGAATACTGAAAATTTACAACTATGAAGAATTATCTGATCCTGACATTTTGCCTCACGATGCTCACAGCCAGGGGCGGCGACTTTAACGTGCTCGGTTTTGGCGCTGCCACCGACGGAAAAATACTGGCAACGAAAGCGATTCAGGAGGCGGTGGACCAATGTCATGCCACCGGCGGAGGAACCGTTACCCTTCCGGCAGGAACCTACCTGACCACGACAATCTTCTTGAAAGACGGCGTGAATCTGCATCTGCAAAAAGGGGCCACGTTGCTCGGAAGCACCGACCGGAATGCCTTCACCGGAGCCGTGGTGTTTGCCGATCACATTCAAGATGCTGCCATCACCGGTCCGGGAACCATCAACGGACAGGGATTCGAAAAATTTTTTCCCAAACCGGGACCCAGACACCATAACATCTTTTTGCTCAACTGCAAAAATATCACCGTCACGGGCGTAACCCTGATCAACTCACCCACCTGGGTATTCCGGATCCGCGAGTGCGACGGGGTGAAAATCCAGGGGATCCGGGTATATTCCTTTTCGAATGTGAACAATGACGGCATCGATATCGAAGGGAAAAATATCATTCTTTCCGATTGTATGGTCGACTGCGATGACGATGCGATTTGCCTGAAAAGCGAAAGGCCCGGGTACATGGTCGAAAACATAGTCATAACCAACTGTGTGATCGGCTCCATCTGCAACGGCATCAAATTTGGCACGGCAGGTGATGCCGGATTCCGAAACATCGCCATCAGCAACTGTGTCATCCGCAGGCCGTCGCAGGTCTCTACCCGGAACTGGGCAGAAATGATCCCGGGGGTCTCAAACGATACAACCGTCATTTCCGGCATTGCCCTCGAAATGGTCGACGGTGGGATCATGGATCAGGTTGCCATTTCCAATATCACCATGACCGGTGTTCAGACCCCGCTGTTTATTAAACTGGGAAGCCGGAAAGGAGTGGGTACCTTTAAGAATGTGGTGATCAGCAATATCATTGCTTCCGATGAAAGCCTGATGACCAGCTCGATCACCGGAGTTCCGGGCGGGTTCATCGAAAATTTCATCATCAGGGATGTGATCTTCAACTGTCGGGGAACCGCCATCGAAGAAGAGGCCTGGGCGCCCGTTCCTGAGCGTAACAGCGTGGGACCCGACAACCGGATGTTCGGGTACAGCCTGCCCGCCTACGGCTTATACATCCGGCATGTAAAAAACCTGCAACTCGAAAATTTCATTTTCAATCTGCGAAATCCGGATGCTCGTCCTGCAATCGTTTTAGACGACTGCCACGGCATCCGCATCAGTAATTTTTCGGCTGCGAATCCAATAGGCGACCGGGCGCTCCTGCGAATCATCCAGTCAGCCAATATCACGGTATCCGGATATTATTCAGCCGGAATAACCCAAAAGTTCCTGCGGGCAGAAGGTGAAAAATCATCCGGTATCCGGTTGACCGGGAACGATTTCTCACAGGTGGAAAAAGTACTTGAGTTCGCTGACGGATGCAGCCCCGATGCAGTACGGCAGATTTCAAACTTCGAATGAAATGAGCATGATTTCCGGAAACACCAATCGAAATGAATATTTTCCAATCATGCGAATTCCATCCGGCAATAAAAATAAAATTATATACGGATGAAACGGTGATCTTAAAAATTAGAAAGATGCAAACGAACGTGATACAATCCTTATCAGTTATCCTGGCCTGGATCATGGTAGCCGGCGTGCAGGCACAGCCGGTGAAAGACGCCGACGGTAATGAGTATAAAACAATCACCATCGGCAGTCAGGTGTGGATGGCCGAAAACCTGAGAACGACCAGATATGCAGACGGCAGTGCGATTCCTCAGGTGGCCGGTGACGAAGCCTGGGCAACTTCATCCTCTCCTGCCTTTTGCTGGTATCAAAACGATTCGGCTGCCAATGCGGTCAGGTACGGCGCGCTGTATAACTGGTATGCTGTGGATGCAGCAGCCAACGGGAATAAAAGCATCTGTCCTCCCGGCTGGCGCATCCCCACCGACGAAGACTGGAACGTTTTGACCCGTTACCTGGCCGATAACGGTTACGCGTTTGAAGATGAACGAAGGGATATTGCCAAG
>CAZOYZ010000685.1:0-1460 GCA_964584045.1 uncultured Prolixibacteraceae bacterium
CCATCAGCGATGGTTCACGCCTCGCCCCGGGAACGGACACCGACTGGAACAACAACTACAAACTAATCCGTAACTGCAATAATATCCTGGAAAAATCGGCAAACCTGACCGACACCGAATCGGCCCGCTACCAGGGAGAAGCTTATTTCTTCCGTGCCTGGGGTAACTTTGAACTGGAGAAAAGGTTTGGCGACATCCCGCTGATCCTTCGCACCTACGACGTGTTCGACACCTTGAATGTGGCCCATCGCACGGCACGCGAAACCGTGCTGGATGCCATTTATTCCGACCTGGACAAAGCCATTGCCAGCCTCCCGGATGCCAATGCGCTGGCCTCCGCGGAATACGGACGTATTACCAGCGGCGCGGCCCTGGCGCTAAAGGCACGGGTTGGACTGTTCGAGGGAACACGGTGTAAATTCCACGGAACAGGCAATGCGCAGAAACACCTGAACATCGCCGTCGGTGCCTGCGAAGCATTGATGAACTCGAATGCTTACAGCTTGTACTACCTCAACAGTACCCCGGGCAGCAACACCTACTACAATATTTTTACCTACGAAGGCGAAGGCCGTAAAAACAAGGAAAATATTCTGGTGAGACTGTACGGGGAAAACAAGGAGAACAACATCTCCAGCCATTACACGGTTGGCTATCTGCAGGGAAGTGCCTGCCCGACCCGGGCTCTTGCCGACGCGTACCGGTACATCGACGGACTGCCGATCGACAAATCGCCGTATTACAAGCCTCAGAGAAACACGCTGACCGAATACGAAAACCGCGATCCCCGCATGGATGCGACCATCTTCAACAAAAACTACGTGTATCTGGGAAGCAACTGGGTGCCTGGCTTTATTTTCTGGCCAACAGGCTATGGTTACCGGAAATATTTTGTTCCCGACGATTATAAGCAGGCCGTCAGTTTCGAAGACAACATCCTGATCCGCTATGCGGAAGTGCTGCTCACCTACGCGGAGGCAAAATACGAACTGACCGGGAGCATTTCGGATGCTGACCTGGACAAATCGGTCAACCTGGTGCGCGACAGGGCGGGCATCGCCCACCTGACCAATGCCCTGGTCACGGCGAACGGGCTGAACATGCAGACAGAAATACGCACCGAACGAAGAGTGGAGTTTGCCATGGAATGCGGACACCGGTACTGGGACCTGATCCGCTGGAAAGAAGCCGAAAATGAGCTGCCCAAATCCATCCTGGGAACAAAGCTTTTTCCGAAGGAGCATTCAGGAACCACCAGCATCGTCATCAACCAGGACAGCATCGTCGTGGTGCAGGATGCCTCGAAAAGATCGTTCGACACGGCAAGGGATTATCTGTGGCCGATACCCACCAAAGAACTCGGGTTAAACCCGAACCTCGGGCAAAATCCCAATTGGTAGCGTTCGTTCATGAAGAAGAAGTCATTCGTCACAAACCGGAGAAATGGGGATCATCAAACG
>CAZOYZ010000685.1:1560-2654 GCA_964584045.1 uncultured Prolixibacteraceae bacterium
ACATCTGTCCGCGCCGGTTCGCTGGGAGGTCAATGCTGGGACAAAAATTCAGAGGCCAACCGGTATCTGCTGGAAACCTACCCCGATTGTCCGGGTTTGACCATGGATAACTACCCATGGGACGAGGGCAACCAGTCGAAAATGAATCTGGAACGGTTTCAGAATACCGACGAAAGATTGATCTGGATGTTGAATAATTATCCCGATATTTACATTCAGTTCATCCTGTTCGGACTGGAAACCTGGGGAAAGGACGATTCCGGACTGAAATGGAAATCGGTCCCTGAACAAAACCGGGAAAAAGCGATGAAATACATGATTGCCCGGTGGTCGGCCTTTCCGCAACTGTTTTACCTGATCGTGAACGACATGCATTGTTCACCTCAGTTTCCCAACAATCAGGAATATGTACGGGAAGTGGGAAACTATTTTGCCGCCCACGAACCCTGGCCTCACCTGATTTCCACCGGGCCGAACCGTTACCAGGAGTTTCCGTTTACAGGCGGGGATGACCTGAAATGGGTGAGTTATATCCATATCGAAGACAATGTGGCCATGGATGCTGAAAAGATTAAATTGTATGAACCATACCCCTTGCATGTGTTTCTCGGCGAAGACTGGTACGAACAGACCAAAACCGCCAACGGAAAAAACTGGTTTGAAAACACCAGGACCGTTTATTCCTGCAGGGCCATCCAAAATCCGGCATACTATTACCGGTGGTTGTTTTGGTCATGGATTTTATCGGGCGGCTCGGCCAATTACGGGGGCCGATGGGCCAGGCTGCAGCCCTATTTCATGACCGATTCGCTCGTCTACACCGAACCTTTCAGTAAAGAAAAACTGCAGTTCAAAGAACAGATGAGCGGACTGAACGCGGCACGGTATATTGGCCGCTTTTTTAAAGATCAGCACATCGACTTGTCCGGATTTTACCCGGATCATGAGTTTGTTTCGGACCTCGGTCACCAGGCCGACAACGGGTACCTGAAGTTGATGCGGAAAGGAAATTCGAAATTCCTGATTTACCACCCGAATGCGCAGACAAAAGGAATTGATGCCAAACCTGATACCAGCCGGACAGTCCGTTTTTC
>CAZOYZ010000686.1:0-2646 GCA_964584045.1 uncultured Prolixibacteraceae bacterium
CTCCGCCCCTGGTACTCTTCCGGGGGCTTTTTCTTTCTTCATTTTTCATTAAAAATACCGTGTTTCGCTGAGCAGATCCCGCTCTGACCGTTTAATCAATCATTCCTGCCGTTAACTAAATGATTATTCCTAACTTTAATTATTTCTTCGACTTTTGAAGGAACAATAATCCAAAGACCATGAAACGAATCACTCGCCTTCTGCTGATCGTCACACTTCTGATCATCTCCGCTTTTGGAAACGCCCAGGAAAAGCTTCAGCTAAAGCTGCATGAAGGCCAAACGATCTGCGTCTGTTACTCCCGCTCTTCCGTCACAAGCGAACCGTTGCTGAACGCGCAGACAGACGGGCAGAAAACCTATATTAAAATCCGGGTACTTAAGCAAATTTCTGGAAGTAACTTCATTCTGGAAGTAAATTTAACACGTTCCGTGTATGAGCGATACAGCAACAGGAATCCGGACGTTCATTTTGACACGATGTTCCCCGCCGGCTCCAGCCAAATTGAATATTTGCTGTTCCCCTCTGAAATCAACAGTATTCTCTGTGATTTTAAAATCAGGATGATCCTTGACATCAATAAAAATGAACTGGTATTCCAGGATCAGGAACAACTTAAAGCAGAAGCTGAACAATATCTTCAAAAAAATACTCCCTCTATTGAAATTGGCAGAATAAACCAACTGGTTAATCAAGCCATTGAAGGGATCAGAAATGTCACGGATGATTATCTCCTTCGTTTTAACAAGGCCTCTTTTGAAATGAAAGATTCTGCCCGTCTCAGCAACAAGGATTACGTGGTCAAACGATCCGGCCATGAATTGAAACTCTCGATAAAGAAAACGCTCAAAAAAGACGGAAAGATCGAGGAACAGGTTCATGAGGCCGTGGTCGACCAAACCAACGGGTTGATCATTGAATCGGTTTTAAATAGTTTTTATCCGCCTTATAAAAAGGAAAACGGACGGATGACGGTAGCAAAAAGAGAGAAACAGACGTATCAGCTCATTGAAAATTCAGAATCTAAAGCTGTTACAACAAAGATCTCAGGTTTTGTTGAGCACCCGAAAGGCAAACATATTCAGATCATGGCATTGGAAGACCCGGCGGGAACGGAATTTGAAACGTATACTGCCGCACTCGACAGCAGCAGCCATTTTTCCCTAACCATCCCGCAATTAAGAGCAGGTTTGTTTTTCCTGTCGGGCCACTACCCGGATGATCTGCCGCAGATTCATGCATCAAAGGCCATTTACGCGGAACCAGGTGACCATATTGTTATGGAGTTGTCCGGTGAAGACAAAGACTTCATCGTGAAACATAAAGGGGACCGGATTGCTGAAAACAGTTTCTTTTTCACTCACAACCCAGAGATAAGCATGCAGTATCGTACTATGCGATTTGGATTTTTTTCACCTGTTTTAGCGATAAGCCGCTCACAAAAATTGCAAACGATCAATGATTGTCTTGAATTTATCAAAGCAGATCAATCACTGGAAATTTCAAAGAATCCGGACTTAACTCTGCAATTTAAAGATTATCTTTTAAAAGAGATCATCATGGTAAAATTGACAATGGCCTGCGATATCCTGGGCAACTTCCCGTTTTGGAGTAAGGAAGATCTGATGCCCGAATTTAAACAGGCCTATGCCGACCTGAAATTGTTCACCGATACCATTCAGGTTTGCCGGTATTATAACGAATATGGAGTTTTCTCGCGGAATGCTGTTAGCCGATATGCAGTTTATCTTTTCCAATCAAGCCGGCGCTATGCCACACTGATATCACCCGATTTTATTCATCCTCCGAACATGATCGTCTATTTCCCCTGGTTGCAAAAAACCTATTGGAATTTTCTTGACATGGTCTTATCCGGTTCGTCCCTGGCCAGAGAAAAGGCCAGATCGCTGGCCGAAAGCCTGAAATACTCAAACCAGTTATTTAAAATTGACCGGGAGAAATGGTACTCCGAGCGCATCGGGCTTTCTGACGAGCTGATACAATCGAGCCGGGACACCTTGTTAAATGAATTTTTGAAGGAGAAACTGAAATATGCGCGTGAATTTCTGGACGGAACCGTTTTTAAGAAAAAAATATTCCTCAATCCCCGGGGAGATACCCTGGCAATAAGCGATTTTCTGAGGAAGGGACCCGTTGTTCTTTATACGTCCGGGAACTGGGGAGCTTCCCGCGCTTATCTGGATGACCTCAGCGAAAAATACCCGGAAGGAACCTTTATTCATCTGGTGTCCGGAAGCAGTTACGAATACTGGAAGGATTATCTGAAAAGAGCTGACCCCAAGGCACTTCAGCTATTCCTGCCCAACGATCATTATTCTCTACAGGAACTTTTTTTGAACATGGGACTTTCGAACCGGGCCATTGTCTTTGACGTCAATGGAAATGTAAGCGAGCATGAGGCAAACCTCGATTACATGAAAACATCGCTAAAAAAGGCACAAAATCCGCCCGAAGGAGACAATGAACCGGACAAAGCCGTGCTGATGGGGATCATCTGGACCCTGGCCGGATTAATTCTGCTGTTTGTACTGGCATTTTTGGCTTTCAAGTACCGGGTAAGGCGGAAATTAAAAAAGCAGGAGCAGGAAAAACGGCTGCGGGAGCTCGAACTGACGGCGATCCGCT
>CAZOYZ010000687.1:0-2641 GCA_964584045.1 uncultured Prolixibacteraceae bacterium
ACCCGGCTTCCCTACAGGTTATCCAACTGAATTGTGATCGAAAAATCGGCATTGGCGTTCCAGGAATCAAACACCTTGGTTTTTATCTTTCCAGCGGAATATTCTTCTGTTTTATAGGAAAAGGTTGTCACGTAATTATCCATCTTTCCATCGGCCTTGGTTGCGCCAAAGGTGTCCCGGCCTGAAGTGACTGCCCGGAACGGGATATTACGAAATTCAACGGAAGTGGTATACCGACGGCTTAATGTTGATGTACCTTTGTAAAATCTTGTTTTGACCTCCTTCGCGCTGCCGCTGACAATTTTATTCGTTTTTGTATCGATCTCCAGAGAGAGATCCCATTGGTTCACCGCATCATACCCGTATTCTACCAGTTCACGGGTCAGGGAAGAGGTATAGGTCAGCTTCGTTCCGGCGGACGTGGTCTTCCCTTTCATTTCTTTAAACTGGAAATACGCCTCGTCCGGTATCAAAGTGGAGAACGAACCGCTGTAATTCACCAGGCCGTCAACAGTCATCTTGAACATGCCGACGTTAAAATCGGGCCGGTCTTCCAGCTTGACGGTCATTTTGACCTGACTTTCCTTGTTGTACGGATGGTAGTAAACCACGAACAACTGGTCTCTCTTGTCTTTGACGTTCACCACGTCATTAAAACCGTATGAATCATGGAAATCAGCAAGCTTGCTTATCTTTCTGGTTTCGTTGCTGTACTTGAACAACCCGCACGCCTGTCCGGTCCCGTCACTTTCTCCACCCGTCACGGTGATGCTCATCGTCACCTGATTGGAGGACAGCTTTATGTCGGGATTGATGCCAATCCGTTCGATAAAGACAGAATATGGCTGTTCACCTCCGAACGGCTTTCCGCTGCTCACCTCCTTGTTCATATCGGCCACGTACAGTTTGCCCCTGGTAACTCCCGGCAACAGGTCTTTCACACCTCCTTCTTCCACATAATCTTTCAGGAATTTGCCATATTCCTTGAACAAGTCGGGGAACGCCTGGTTAAACGCCTCGTAGACTGATGTCGCCTTTTTAAACTGTTTTTCATCAAGGCTGACGATCTTATTGTCTCCGTATTTTTTTGCCAGCCACTGGATCAGGGCGGCCATACCATACCCGTGCGTGTCTATTTTTTCTCCCGGAAGTGGGGAAAAACCGTCGACCGGACAAAACTGATTCCCCTACTGCATCGAAGAAATGCCCTCGACATACAGTTTCTCTGCCCAAACGGCCACCGCCTCATCCATCCACAGGAAATCACCCGCACCTCTTCCTTTCTCCCACGTGGAGCGCGGATCGTAGTAATACTGGGTGAAGTGCGTCATCTCGTGCATCATGGTTCTTTTCATCTCTGCCGTTTTCGCGAGTTGCAGCGCGTTCATCTGGATCGAGTTGTACTCGCTGTCCCACCAGGAGGCCACAAAATAACCGTAGTTATCCTTCTTTTCAATTTCATTTACCTCAATTTGAATAGGGCTTTTTCGTTTATCGAAGCTAAACCCGATGGCCTTCAGTTTATCCCTCGCGTCAGTTGCCCATTTTTTAAGACTTTCGCTATGCGTGCTGTATTTCCCAGGAGCGATAATCACACAAGCAGGTCCGGCCGTGGCTGCCCGCGTTTCCAGCCCTTCCGATGCCTGGTAATCCTTCACCAGTCCCACCGTGAATTCGGCCGCCCCTTCGGCGGCTTCCCCACTGGGCTGCAAGTCTGCCACATAAACGTCGCCCTCTTTTTTTGCCTTCACCCAACAAGCCGTCTGGCTTTCCTGCTGCGTACTCACCTGGAACCCGGAAACCGCAAAGCGGACAAAAACATCTCCCGAGGTGACCGCTTTAATCACGGGCAACCGAATGGTCAGTGGCTTGGAAAAATTCTGGGGCACTTTGATCTTGTAATACTCCGACGCTTCATAGTTCTGCATGACAGCGCCGGCAGCCTGTTTGCTAATTTCGAGCGTCACATCGGCCGCAAAGGCATCAGCCGGAACGATGATCGTCAATTTACCTTTCACGATCTCTCCCCCCGCTTTCCCGACTTTGACGTTTTCTTTTGGTTCGTTACCTCCCGGATTGTCTGTGCCTCCCGGATCGTCTGTTTCGTCGTCAGCATCGCTGCAACTGCCAAGCGCCACCGCAATCAAGAGGATAAAAACAACGTGAAGAACAAACCTGGACTTCTTCTCCACGGCCGGCAAAAATTGAAATATTGGCTTCATCGTATCTCTGTTTTTGGTTTTTGATAAAATTACGAAGAAGCAGGATGAGGCGGTCTGACAAAAGGTACATCCGGACTAACAAATCGTACAAAAAGCGCCGTTCCCGGCCTGTCAGCAGGGATCTCCGTCGTGTACGCCGGGTTCACGCTTCCGCCGGCACCTGCTGTTTAAGCCAACCAGCCGGTGTAGTTCCCGCTATTTTTTTGAAATTCCGGTAAAAGGACACCTCATTCGCGAAGCCCGAGCGTTCACCTATTTCAGAAAGAGAAAGTAAACTGCCAGGCATGGTCATCAACGATTGTGCGTACCGGACACGATAAGTATTGATGTAGTCAGAAAAGGAAAGCTTCAGTTCCTGGTTAATATAATTGGAGACGTAGGTCCGGTTGCTTGCCGCCTCTTTTGCCACATCCGAGATA
>CAZOYZ010000688.1:0-2641 GCA_964584045.1 uncultured Prolixibacteraceae bacterium
CCCCCAGGACATCTGACGAACCGGCTGCCGGAGTGATGGCGACCAGGCCGGCAACCGCTCCGGTACAAAAGCCAACCACTGTTGGTTTTTTATTGATGATCCAGTCAAGAACAGCCCACGTCAGTGCAGCAGTTGCGGCAGCAATATGAGTTACTAAGAATGCACTTGCAGCTAACCCGTTCGCGGCTAATCCGCTTCCGGCATTGAACCCGAACCAGCCTAACCACAACAAGGCCGTTCCGATCACCACCAGCGGAATATTATGAGGGGTTATCGGACCACCGTTCTGTAATCCGAATCCTGTTCTTTTCCCCAGTAAAAGCACCATGATCAGGGCAGAGATTCCTGCGTTAATGTGAACTACGGTGCCGCCTGCAAAATCAAGAGCTCCCAGGTTAAAGATCCATCCTCCTCCCCAGACCCAGTGAGCGACCGGATTGTAGACGAATAAGGACCATAAAAGCGAGAACAGCAAAAACCCCGAGAATTTGATCCGTTCGGCGAACGCCCCAATGATCAACCCAGGGGTAATGACCGCGAACATGGCCTGAAATAAAACAAACAGGATCTCCGGGATACCATAGCCGCTTAAAACATCATTGATACCGATACCCTGCAGGAAGACTTTGTCAAATCCTCCGATAAAGGCGTTTAATCCGCCTTCGGCAGCGGTAAAAGCCATACTGTAGCCTACAAGCACCCATTCCAGACTGATCACCGAGGTGAGGATCAAACATTGCATCAGAATGCTTAAGACATTTTTCCTTCTGACTAGTCCTCCGTAAAAGAGGGCTAACCCCGGGATCGTCATCATGAGAACAAGGACAGTCGCAACGATGATCCAGGCCGTATCGCCACTGTTCAATACAGGTGCTTCCGCTTCCTGGGCAAGAGCCAAAAAGGGACTGGTCAATGCCATCATCAACATGGCAATATATGTTGTTATTTTATGTTTCATAGTAGTAAAAGATTAAGATTTTTATAATTGTCAGCGTAAATAGTGGATGCAGTCCGTTATTTGGGTTTGTCGTACAGGGATTCATCCCCGTGGTCACCGGTCCTGATCCGGATCGATTGTTCGATACTTGAGACGAAAATCCTTCCGTCGCCACTTTCGCCCGTGTAGGCCGATTTTAAAATGGCATCGATCGATTTTTGCACATTTACTTCTCTTACCACAAATGAAAGATAGACCCGTTCAACGGCATTGACATCATAAGCGATACCTCTGAAAATCAGACCCTGCTTTGCCGTTCCCTGGCCTTTTACCTCCCACCAGGAAAGAAAGTCAATATCAGCTTCGTGTAAAGCTTTCCGAACCACTTCGAATTTTGACTTGCGAATAATTGCTTCGATTTTTTTCATACCATATGTTTTTGAGAAATTGATTATAAATCAAGTAATAACCATGTTGTTTCCTGTCATAACGTGATACCTAAGACTACATATAATTTTTCTTTTTCAGGGTTCAGGATCACCTGACCGGTTACAGGAATTGAGAAACTGTCAGTGATCCTGATCTCCTTGCTTGTGCCAACGGAAATATGGCAAACATTAAAATCTCCGTCCGAAGTATGCCATCCGTCACCTGCTCCAACACCGATATTGAATTTTTCAAAAGCATATCCGGCCTGGAAATAAGTGTCGTTTCCTGCTGAAGCGATCGTCGTACCCTCATTTAAGATATAGTTTGCACTCAGGCTTAACCCTCCTGTTGTATAGCCTGCATTGATTTCGAAGGCGTGGGAATTTTCATCAAAAAATTTAGGGTCTTCATTTTCAATAGTAGGAAGGAAGTAATCGGTGAAGCCCAGACTAAGTCCATTGGAAAAACTATAGGAAATATAAGGATCCGTTTCAGCATAGCCATTGGCGTCGAAAGAACCCCATACACCGATCGTCAATCCGCCTGTATTGAATTTCACAGAAGGCTGAATGGCGGGACCAGTGCCCAGTTTAGTACCACGCCAGATGTAATTGCTGTACAGATCCACACCTGCAGTCCAGGAACTTTCCTGAGCCTGCACATTTAACGCAAAAATTGCCGCCAGTCCCAAAACTAAAGTTTTAACAATCTTTTTCATGTCTTGTCGAATTAAGGGTTATTGAATAATTTAATAGTAATTTTTTACATCCGGGAAATTGCGCTTTTTACATCTGTAAAAAAATCAACGTTTTTTCTGACTCCGGTTCAAAAATAAATATATTTTAATAGATAAATGATAAAAAATAAGGGTATTTAGTAAATTAATGTAAAATTAACATAGAGGAGGGGTAAAAAAATGGGGTATGATCGATAAAAAAAGACATTTTGAAAACAAGTATGCCCTGTTTTTACGGGTATTTCCCTGAAAACTATAAAATATTTCGTGTTAGAATAGTCAAATTGTAAAAAAAGCTATATATTTTATCGTATATAATCAAAAAGATACAAAAAATTAATATTAAAGTGAATAATGACAATGATAGATAAAATAACGCACCAAAAAGAATGTTTAAATTTGGAAACCGTTAAACCCGGTTAACCAGGCCGGACCCGGCAGTCTTTGCGGCAGAAGTGGTGACTAAAAAGCGAAAGGCCCGTTACCAGAGGGAGTGTTTTTCCAGAATTGCGTATCTTTGGACAAATTCACAGACTTAT
>CAZOYZ010000689.1:0-2640 GCA_964584045.1 uncultured Prolixibacteraceae bacterium
TAAGTTTGGTTTTATCGATTCGTTGAACGTCATGGAAGGACTAAAATAATCAATCTCCGCGTCATTTTACTGCTTCGGTCCGCGTTATTTTCTTCTGATTTCGACCTGATCAATGCCGCTTCTTCTGATGATCAGCACATTGTCTGATCCCCTGAAATTACCGAACGTCCAATACTTCTTATCTAAGGGCTTTCCCTTTGAAAATACCTCCGGGACAAAGGTGAGTTTTACCCGTTCAGTGCCCGAGTTTTTGAAAGTGGTATAAGAAATGGCTTCAGGAGAATAGTCAACCCGGGTTATCATCGATGAAGCATAAAAAATATGGTCTTCCCCGGGAGGGAGCATGTCGGGCATTTCGGCCATCCCATCAAGAATATGGGGCAAATAATCCCAGTATGAGTCGGAGAACCAGGGCTCAATGTATTCAATCCCGGTATAGTTGATAGCCTGCTGATTTTTCGAGTATTGGTTGTATGCGGAATAAGTTGCCAGCGCAAAGGATGCGCGGGCTTCTTCACGCACCTCTTCGTCAAGGCATACGTTGTACCATTTGGCCACCACCGATGCATAGCGTGCCGTGTGGCTGCTCATTTCCTTGAAACAGCCATCCTGTTCCCTGATACTGGTCGCACCAAACCGTTTTACCTGGCCAAAACGGCGCTCTACCCAGTCAATTAGTGCGGGGATATGCGTTTTATAGTCAGGGTCGATTTCGGGATGATTTAGGATATACCGTGCAGTCTCCATCGGGTTTTGCTGATTCAGGTTAGTGTAATTTGATGAGACATCTTCATAGTATCCCGACCATAAATTGTTGCGCATCGGATACTTTAGAATCCATTCCCAAAGCAGGTCACGTTTCCATCTCAGCTCTTTCCTGTCCAGCGAAGTCGAACCATTCTCAAGAAACTCGTCAAACAACTGTACAAGCAAGGTCATGTTCGAGCAGTAAGGATCAAGGATTTCTCCCGTTTTCAGGTTGACCATAAACGGGATGGGCGACTGTTTTTCATTTCCCGGCTTCACATGCGCCAGCACCGTTCCGGCTATCTTTTCTGCTTTTTCGAAGTATTGCTTTTCGCCGGTAAACCGGTAATAGTCAAGATAACCCAGGGCAACCATACAAATTTTGTCCACCCCGCTCCATTCGTCCGTATATTCGCCGTCGGGAGTATCATCCTGGGTCCGGGGAACATCGGGCCATGCCCAATCCGAAGGCGTATGATAATAAGCAACCCGTTGTATCAGGTTCCTGACCGGTGTCAAAGCTGCTGTATCGCCTGAGTAGGCATAATACTTTTTAAAAGTTTCCATTCCCCAGTACACATTACTGCCGGGATTATTCTGCTTGTGGCAGAACGAACCGTCTTTGTACAGTTTTGAAGTCACCAGGTAAAGCGGATCATCACCAAACTTCGTTTTGTAAGTGGGGCAATTTTCCAGATAGTTCATACTCCATTTCAGGACGTTGGCATATTCTGTCCACGGTTGAAGCTTGCCGTCCTTCAGAACGACTTCATGATCCATGATCTTTTCTGCCTTTTGGGCAATTCCCGGAGTCAGCGGCAGAATCAATGCCAAAATAAAAAAAATCCTTTTCATTCTTTTTCTTTCAGTTGGTTCAGTTGATTTTTTAAGAGCCGGACACGTCGATTGTCAACCACTTTCCGGAGATTGATTCGTCCACGTTCAGTTCAACGCCGCCATCAGTGGCTTTTAGCGGAATGGTTTGCTTACCGGCTTTTATCTTTGCCGGAAGCTTGACGGCAGTGATCGGCAGCCTGACCGTGCCGACGCCCGTAATCTGAACGTGACAGACTGTTTTTTTGCCGGTTTTTTCCGGGATGAAAACGATCTTTGACAGCGGCTGTTCTGAGAACCGATAGACTTTACCATCGATAGAAATTTCATTGCAGTCATTCCCGATAAAAGCAGTCAGCTTATTTTCATCGGCTTGGAAAGCCATCCATAAACGTCCGTTATACGAAACCCGGTGTCCGTTAATGGCGGCCTGATCGAGCGCAATCCGGTCGGATGGCAATGGATTCACCGCTAACGCTTTGGCATCGTTTTCCACATTCCTGGAAAATCCGCCTTCCCAGTTTTCAGGATGAGTGCAGTAATGCCGGACCACCATCGTCGTTGTATTTGGAAACCTCGTGACAAAATAGTCTGACGTGCGCGAAACAACCGTCGGATTATCGTTCACTTCGGGGATCATCCCCGATGACGGATAAGCTCCTGCTGCGTTCAGCGTTTCAAACAGGGTGCGTGTCTCATACCCGAGGCTTTTTGACTGATCGTCGCGTGGCCGGAATCCCAGGTAGTAAAATGCGCCTTTCCCGCGAGGGGTCTTCACACCGACCGTTTTCCCGTCGCAACTCGCAACCACCTCATTCCCGCCCGATTCGACCGGATAAATGCGGTCGACCAGAAAATCGGTGAGAATCGTCTGTTTCGGTATATCCGAGAAACTTCCTGCGAAAATAACTTCTTTTCCTGCAGCAATTTCGCCCATGTACTTGTCGAAAGAATAAGTAACACCCGACAATTCCTGCCATTGTGCCGCACAATTTTCACCTTCGGAATCCAGCAAGGGAGGCGTTCCGAACCAAAGCACTTTTCCTCCCCGTTCCACAA
>CAZOYZ010000690.1:0-2163 GCA_964584045.1 uncultured Prolixibacteraceae bacterium
CTCAAAGAGATTGACTATAGAATTGATAAGATAGGCATTAAGAGAAAAACGGAAATCGATGAATTCACGCTGTTGCAACTTCCTGTTCGAGACCGCGGAAATTTTGGGGAATGGCTCAATGTCAGTTGGGATAACGACCTTGCCGTGAATATTTTGGCGACGGACCCTTATGCCAGGATTGACGCGCGGGCGGAGAAGGGGTATCACCTGCTCCAGGCCGGGATGGAAACCAAAGTAAAACTGATGAATGTGGGGGCAGCCCTTATTGCGACGAGCACCGACAGCCTGCTGGACCGGATCGACCGGGTGGAGAGAGACTTCAACCTTCCCCGTGGCGTTCAAAGCCGCCGGAGCGAAGCGTATAAGTACTCGTATTACGAGCTGCGGGACGTGACCCCTGATAACATCGACGAGAACATTGCGTTTGCCAGACAAGGAGGTTTTCGTGCCATGGTGATTTATTATCCTGATTTTGCGGAATCGATGGGACATTTTTCCTGGAATTCGGACTACCCAAACGGGATGGCCGATCTTCAGAAAGTAACCCGCAAAATCACAGAGGCCGGCATGATCCCAGGGTTCCATATTCATTACAGCAAAGCTTCAAAAAACGATCTGTATGTCACGCCCGTCCCTGATCCAAGACTCAACCTGGAACGGATTTTTACCCTTGCCGGCTCCATTGACGCGCATTCAGATATGATTCCGGTTGAAGAAAATCCGGAAGGCTGCACACTCGAAGATGAAAGGCGGATCCTTAAACTTGGCAACGAACTGGTCGCCTATACCGGATATACCACTACCCCGCCCTATCAGTTTACAGAATGCCAAAGGGGAGAACTTTCCACCAAAAGCGCCGGTTTTGAAAGAGGATTTAAATTCGGACTGCTCGATGTCGACACCTGGCCCCGGTTTATCAGGTTTGACCAGTACAACAGCATACAGCAGGAAGTGGCTGAACGTCTGGGCAAAATTTATGCTGAAGCCGGGTTCCGGTTTGTTTACTTCGATGGCGCCGAAGATGTCAACCCGCCATACTGGCATACCGTTTCCAAATCACAGTTAACCGTGTATGATCGTCTGCATCCCGAACCCTTATTTTCAGAGGGTGCCATCAAATCACATTTTGGCTGGCATATCCTCAGCCGCGGGAATGCCTTTGACATTTTTGCTCCCGAGTTGGTCAAAAAGGGCGTTCAGCGATACCAGGCTACGGCGGCCCGGTATATCGCGCAGGATTTTACTTCCATCAATTTTGGATGGGTCGATTACAAAGCTCCCGGACCAACAACCATCGGAATGCAACCCGACATGTTCGAATACATCTGCAGCAGGGGCGCCGCATGGGATTGTCCGATTTCATTGGTCGCCAATCTCGGACATCTGAAGAATCATCCCCGCACAGCAGACAACCTGGAAGTCATACACCGATGGGAAGAAGCCAGAATAAACAATTTTTTCAGTGATGAACAAAAAAGTCAATTGCAGGATCTTGACCAGGAGCACACACTTCTGATGAACGAAAAAGGTGACCTCGAACTGGTATCCACCGAATTTGTCAGCAATGCTGCCGGTGGCAATCAGGATATCAGGGCTTTCACCTTTACCCGCGACGACAAAACCTGGGTCACCTACTGGCACTGCCGGGACCAGGCGGAACTCGTACTTCCGGTCAGCCCCGGGGAAATGCAATTATTTGAAGAATTGGACAAGGAAGTGCCGGTTCAGGACTTCGGCGGAAACGCAGTCGTTCCTGTTGGAAAACGCCGTTACCTGGCTTTCAGCCTCTCTCCTGAAAAGGTTGCTGAAATCTTTGGGTGTGCAGAAATCCGGCAATAGCGGATACTCAGGAGAATATACATGAACGATCGCAATACCTCTCCCTCGGTGACGATATTTCGTGATAGCCCAAAATGATAGGATACAATGAATGATAGAAAGATGCGAGAAATTCCTGCGCTGGATGCCAGCCGGTTTCGGTTCGACCTTGGTTTGCCGGGTCAGGCCCGCCAAATTTGCACGGACGCTGATTTTCATCACGCCATAAACGATGCCATTCACGTTCTTCGCCCGTTCATCAGCCAGGAGAAAACCGTTTGCATCATTGTCGACGATTACACGCGCTCGACACCGACCCCGAAAATCCTCACGTTTCTCTTACCG
>CAZOYZ010000690.1:2173-2639 GCA_964584045.1 uncultured Prolixibacteraceae bacterium
GCGCTGGAAAAGGCCGGCATCATCAAAGAGAAGGTATTTTTCATGTTTGCCTCCGGGTCGCACAGGCTGATGACTGAAAAAGAAAAACGCGCGCGATTGTCCGACCATGTTTTTGAAAACTACCGGTCGATGGATCACCAGTTTTTTGACAAAACCCATCTGGTAAAGATGGGTCATTTCGATGACGACGCGGCCTATGCGGGAAGTGTGGCAACCATGGATGTCTGCGTCAGGAACGGCGTTAGCCAGGCCGGGTTGTCGCTGGTCGATGCCATACGCATGTCGGTCACTGATTCCCGCGAGAATCATTGGTGTCGGCAATCGAAAAGGAAGCCTCGAAAAGGAGAAAGATGCAGACATCGCACTGTTTGACAAAGCGATCAGGGCAAGAAATACAATATGCCGTGGAATAATCCTTTTATACGGGCTACTGGGGGGAATCTGCGTGTGGCTCATCTACGCGTGG
>CAZOYZ010000691.1:0-2626 GCA_964584045.1 uncultured Prolixibacteraceae bacterium
AGACCGTTAAAGTTTTCAGGAGCGGATCCGGCAGGGATCGATACAGTCAAGGTGTCTGCAACATCATCGGTCACCGTTGCAGCGGCAGCGGTACCACCGGTTACGTTTGCAGCGGCAGCCTGGTACAGGACCGTCCCAGCAGCAAAGGTCAACAGCACACCGGCAGCGAATGTCAACGTGTCGTAAGTAGCGCCTTTGGTAACGGTTGCAACCTCCAGGGAGACCTTGCCATCCGAGATAAACTCGCCGGCTTTGAACAAGTGATTTCTCGCCAAACGGGGAGCTGCAGCAGTTCCACCTTCTACGATCTTGGCAGTCTTTATTACGTGATATTGCCGGGTATCTTTCCCGACCACGCACAAGGGAGGGAGCTCATCAAGCCGGACACCTCCGAACATAACGCCAATCATATCTTCTCCAGCGATGGTACCGCCTCCTTTTACCTCCATGATGATCTTCTCGATCCCGGGATGGTACTGAAATTCATTCTCTCTTTTGTAATACATAATAATGGACAATTAAATTGAGAATAGTCACGTTGTACATTCGCCATAAAATATAATGGAATACCGCTTGTCCAGAAAAAAAGGCCCCAAGTGGAGGCCTTCCGATATAAGCGATTGGTACAAATCTTTTGTGCAGACTTGATAATTTTAAAGAACTCTTCCCGGGAATGCGGCCCCCTGGGAGCCATGTTCCCAGCATTAAGGTTAAGACGTTGGTGGATCCATAGGCGTGGAGTTTAAGTGATCATATACGACTAATTTGGGATCTTGTTTCCGTCCGGTCACCCGGGAAGACATGTCCCTGATGAACTGCCTTTCCTTCTCGGTGACCTCCTGACCAGCCTCTACCTTTTGACTGATCCGCTTTACCTGGACCTGTTCACCCGTCGAAAGGGTGAAAAAATCGATTTTCAGAAGCTCGTCCATGACTATTCAGTTGCGAATTTATAAGAGGTCAGGATACTGGCCAGCTTACGGGCTTCCGCCGGAGAGATATTCAGGTCCATTTCGTTTTCGACACTAATTCTTACGATTTCCTTTTTGGCCCGTGGATTCGCTCTCAGATCAATGCTTTCGACAATGATCATTCTTGGTTTTGAAGTTGTGTTCAACATAGTTTGATTTTTTAAGGTGATTATTGAATTGATTATCGTACCACTCTCAAGTAGATCGGCGTGGGCTTTAATATGTACGGCAGAATCATTTTCCGTTCCCGGAAAACAACCTTTAAATCATGGTTTACATTTGAGGCAGTAGATTGATTGCTCGCTTCCATCAAACGGTCAATTAGTTCCCCCATGCGTTCAGCTCGTTCCAATCGCTGGTTAGATTGTTCCAATCGCTGGTTAGATTGTTCCAATCGCTGGTTAGATTGTTTTATGTTAAGGTCGAGTTGCTTGTTTATCTGGTCGAGCACCTCACTAAAAGTTAACTTTTCTCTCCGATTTTCCTTTTGTGTTTCCATAATTAAAAGTGTAAATTAGGGTTCATAAATAATTTGTACTGTCACGGAATAATAATTTATCACAAATGTATTATAATGCGATACGAAAAGCAAATTATTTCAATAAAAAATTACTTCAATACGATATTTATTTTGTTTTTTCGTATCGTTTTTAAAACTATTTATACATTTGCAGTATTATAAAACAATACTAAAATGAACCTACGAATTAAAGAAGCATCCAAAAGTAAAGGGATCACGACAGCTTTATTGGCTGAGAAAGTCGGCATCACCAGGGCGAACATGAGCAATATTGTGAATGGGAAAACAACCCCTTCCCTCCAGACACTGGAAAAGATTTCTAACGCTCTGGAGGTTGATATTACCGACTTATTTGAGCAGACCCGGGCGGATGAGTTTACGTGCCCGAGCTGCGGAACAAAGTTGACCGTCTCTCAAAAAAAATGAGAGGGCTGTTCCTTCCTCTTCCATTCCCCCCGGGTGAGCGACCAATTCAATTATAAACCAAATCAATTCAACATGGAAGACAAAGTAATCGAACAGATCATCGCCAATGCGATCGGCATCGGTACGATCCAAACACTGAAAGAACTGGGCCTATTGGAAGAAACAGTCACCGCAAAGCAGGCTTATAAAATGTATGGAGAAAAACGAGTCAAGGAATGGCGCCATAAGCGCTGGATCGTAGGCTACCCCAGCGGCAACACAGAACGGGCCAGGTATTGTTTCAAGCGCTCAGAACTTGAAACAGCGGCCAGGATGCTGTCGATACAGAATATCATTCCGCCGAACAAGATAAATGAAATAATGTCACAAAATCAAGGCACAAACGGCGAGGCGGTGGGACGTAAACCTAATCGAAGGGGCCCTGTCCTGCGATGACTGAGAGACTCAGCGAAGGTTGAATTACTGAGGGGAAGACCTTATTCCTTGATATTATCCAGAACCATGTTTATTAACTCCTCCGGATCGATCTCTTTATCGTGAATGAGGTCGTGGAGATCACCATGCTCGTCAATGAAAATGAGTTGCCGCGGCCGCCCGTGCTCCCGCATTTTCAGCAGAATCTTGTTTATGAGGGATATATCGCTCAGAGCGATCTCTGCCCCTTTTTTCATTAATGGCACCATAGGGCCGGAATAACTGTCTATCCCTT
>CAZOYZ010000692.1:0-2624 GCA_964584045.1 uncultured Prolixibacteraceae bacterium
AAGACTATTCATATCGCAAAGCCTCCACCGGGTTTCTCGTTGCCGCTTTCCAGCTTTGCCAGCTCACCGTGAGCAGGGCGATTCCCAGCGCCAGTACCCCGGCCAAGGCAAATATCCACCAACTCAGTTCCGTTTTGTAGGCAAAGTTCTCCAGCCATTTATGCATGGCGTAATACGCAACGGGTGTGGCAATGACAAAGGCGATCACGACCCATTTCACAAAGTCGCGGTTAAGCATGCCCAGTATTTCGGAGACGCGGGCGCCGTTTACTTTGCGGATGCCAATTTCCTTGGTACGGTTCTCAACGATAAAAAGGCTGATGCCTAAAAGTCCCATACATGAAATAAATATGGAGATCCCGGCAAACAGGTTGAAGGTTTTCAGAAACTTCTTTTCAGAACGGTACATATTTTGGAGATCTTCATCCAAAAAGCGGATATCAAAAGGGATATCGATCGAGTACTTATCCCATACTCTTTTAATCTTATGAATCGCAGTTTCTGTCTGGGAAAATGATTTGGTATTCATTTTAAGGTTCAGGATGTTGCAGTCGCCCGGTTGTAACATCAATATCAGCGGGTCCATGGGATAATGCAGAGACCGGTAGTTGAAATCCTTGACAACACCCACTATATTACCTGAGTTGTCTCCCTTTCCATAGGCAATTCTGGCTTTTAACGGATCATCCAGCCCAAATTCCCTCGCTGCGGTTTCATTGATCACCACTGGGTAATGTAAAGCGGAAGAAACCTGTTTGAAAGATTCTCCTTTGACGATCTCCAATCCAAATAATTCAATAAAATCTTCCGAGACATTGATCGCATGATACTTTACCCTTCTCGACTCACTGCCGGAAATTAAATGAATGGCATTATCTCCACGATTGGCATCTCCGGGAACCAATGAGCTAAAAGCAACATCTTCTACCTCCGGTATCCGCATTAATCCTTCCCTCAGTGTCTTTTTCCTGTCATCAAAATTTGCCGGCAAATAAAAATAAATCATTTTTTCTTTGTCAAATCCGATCTGACTACCGGCGAATACTCTTACCTGTTCCAAAATAACCAAAGAACAGATCATCAGAACGATGGTGATCGCAAACTGAGCAACGGTAAGCAAGCTTCGCGAGTTAAACCGGCTTGAAGCGGACACATTTATCTTCCTTGCAGATCGGAGAGACGTCCGGGAAGACAGCAAATACGAAGGGAAAATGCCGGTGATAACTCCCGCTAAAGGGATCAGTAGGGAATATTTCATCAGATTCCGGAAGCTGAAAATGCCCGATACGGAGAATGATGACCCGGTAAGGTCGTTAAATGCCGGCAGAAGGATAAGAATCAACAGACAAGCCAGCAAAAATGACATAAAGCTTAGCAAGAGGGATTCCAGCACCAATTGAACAAAGATCCGTCCCTTCGGTGCGCCGATCGTTTCCCGGATATTGATCTGTTTTAATCGTTCCCCTGCTTGGGCTGTTATAAGGTTGACCTGGTTGATACAGGCAATAACCGGTATCAATAATCCAATGATCAGGATGAGTATGAGTTTATATTTGCTGGTATGCTTTAACAAATCATCAGAATAGCCGGTACTGGTGTCAAAGTACAATTCACTCAAGGGTTTGAGGCGATAAGGCAAATCATCTTCCAGTACCCACCCTGGCGCATGGGCTTTCATAAGCCCGTTCATTTTATCCGGAAGGACACTAAGCTTTTGGGCATGTCCAATTTTTACAAAACTCAGATAGATGATTTGTCCCCAGTGATCTTTACCTTGCTTGTACCATTCTACAATGTCCAAGGATGATACGGAGATAATCACGTCGAATTTTAAGGATGAATTCTGCGGATAGTCTTTGACGACGGCAGTAACTGTCAGTAGCATTGATCCCCATTCATCAGAATGATAAAGAATGGCCCTACCCGCCGGGTCAGCTTCTCCGAACAGCTTCCGGGCAGTGATCTCCGTTAATACAACCGAATTGGGGTGTTCAAGACATTCTGAAGCATTGCCTGTCAACGTGTCAAACTGAAAAATATCTTTAAAATCATTGTTGGCAAAAATGATCTTTCCCGGATCAAATTGTTTTCCGTTTACCTCGAATGTAGCCAGGTTCGACCAGTCAGCATGCATCACAGCGATCTTGTCAAACTCCGGGATCTGTTCCTTAAACAGCCGGTTCGCCTGATCACTGTTATAGGCGCCAAACTTATTCTCAATCCGGTAAATCTGATCATAGTTCTTCTGGAACTTGTCTGTCCTGAATTCCTTATCCACATAGATGGTGATCAGGATAAAAGAAGCAAGTCCGATAGCCAGACCAAAAATATTGATCAACGAAACGATCTTCCTTCTTCTCAGGCTCCTGACAATGAATTTAATTTCGTGGATGAGCATCTTATTGATTGATCTTTAGCTTTTATATATGTTGTGTCAAAAAAGATACCTTTTTTGTAATAATCTCACTATCAACCAATAAAGAAAATGATGATTCTAATGACGTCCAATTTTTTTACACTCAGGATCTAATTCTTATACAATTAACGCACACAGAGGTCAATGGTAATGTTATATGGAATACCGGTTTCAAATTTGATTATAGACGATGTGACGGACGATATTT
>CAZOYZ010000693.1:0-2619 GCA_964584045.1 uncultured Prolixibacteraceae bacterium
GACTGTCCATGTACGGGGCTGAGGGACACCGAGCTGGCCTGAAGGGGTACCGCTCTCCACGCCATCAGACCTGTACGTCACATCTGCCTCGGAGCCTTTATATTTTGAAAAGGTAAAGACATTCTGAATACTTGAATACAAATTGAGTTGGCGTAACTTCAACTTAGCACATAATCTTTGAGGTAAGTTATAACTAAGATTCACATTTTTAATGCGCAAATACGACATATCGTCAAGCCAGAATTCCGACATTTCACCGTTACTGCCACTATTATTTTTCGACAATTTAGGCCAGGTACCATCCGGGTTTTTTGTTGGATGGTATCTGTCTAAAACACGGGCATCTTCATTTCTGGGAAGACCTGACATTAACTGGACTAATGAAAAAGTACCGACTGGCTGAGAAGTCATGTCGATACCCTGAACACCCTGAAGTTGCACCTGAAGCCCCCAGTTCTTATAACTTACAGTTCCGAGTGCCCCGTAAGTAAAATCAGGATATCGTTTCCCGATGATGGTCCGGTCATCCGCATCAACTTTCCCGTCAGGTTCACCGGTAAGTTTTCCATCGGAATCGCGGCCATTAGTATCAAGAAGGGCAATATCGCCGATCCCTTTTGAGGTGAACAGACCTGTCTGATAGATGTCTAACTGACTCTCGTTGCGAATGATACCATTTGATTTGTACCCAAAAAATGACCTTGCCGGATAACCTTCAATAAGTCCCGATGTCCGAAGATTGCGTCCTTCCAGATCGACTACTTCGTTTTTGACATGCGACAGGTTGAAACTAATATCATACGTCCAGTCCGATTTCTTACCGCGGTACCCAAGTTCCAGCTCATAGCCTGTATTTCGAATTTTTCCGGCATTGATCATCGGGGTTCCCGACAAACCTGTTGACGAGGCAATAGGTTCGTTAAAAAGCAAATTTGAAATATCCTCAATAAAATACTCGATGGTTGAATAGAGTCTATTGCCTAAGCCTGTAAAGTCTACCGCTACATTCTTTTTTGCCGATGATTCCCATTTCAGGTCGCTGTTTACAGCATCCGTAAGCGTGTATCCTTTAGCCGGAGCCTGGTCTATTACTGACCTTTTATCCGAAAGTGTAGCGATTGTTCCATAAGGGCCAACACTTAAGATATTACCCAGTGCGCCATAACTTACCCGTAGCTTCAAATCATCAATAAAATCAACATTTTTGATAAAACCTTCTTCACTGACCCTCCACGCAACAGAGGCTGAGGGAAATATCCCATACCTGTTTCCTTCACTTAAACGGGACGTCCCATCCCGGCGTATTGTCCCTGTAAACAGATACTTGTTCTTGTAAGTATAATTAAGTCTGGAGAACAATGATCCAAATGACCAATCTGTAAAGCCATTTTCGTTTAGCTGACTTGTCGGGTCACCGGCACTGAGAAACTGAATGGCATTGCTGGGAGTACCGGTACGGCTTCCTTCCAGAAATTCATACACGTTTTCTTCCAGTGAATAGCCCAATAATACTTTAATATCGTGATCCTTGATAGTTTTATTGTAATTCAGTAAAAAATCGCCGATCCAGTGGATTGCTTTTTCGTAATATTTTGAAATGGAATTGATCGTCGAACCTTCCCAAACATAGTAAGGGGCTATTCCCGGAGTAAAATCAGTTGCATATTCATTTGTATAATCCATACTTCCCCTTGCTGTAAATTCAAGCCCTTCAAGGAGTTTTAAGGTGAGATAAAGATTCCCTTGTACTCCTTCATAAACACTATTATGTATAATTTCCTTTGCACCCCAGATCGGATTGATATGCTGGTGTTCAAGACTTGTATTGTGAATAATCCCATAATCTCCGTTGTCTTCGTAGGCTCTGACTAACGGAGATTTTCGCAGGGCATTGGCATATTGGATTCCATCACCTTCTCTTTTTGCTGAGTACAGATTCAGGGAATTGCCAAATTTAATCCAATTACTGATTTTATGGTCGGAGTTAAAATTCAAAGTGTATTTTCTGTATCCTGTTCCAATTACCATCCCTTTTTGATCCATATATCCGGCAGAAACATAATAATTTGATTTTTCGGAACCTCCGGTGACTGACAAGTCATAATTCTGAATGATCCCTGTCTGCGTGATTAAATCTTTCCAGTTGGTATCCACTCCTTCATATTGTTCAAGATCTGCCTGTGTCCATGGTAAATCGATGTTGGAATTTTGATAAGCTTCCGTCATCAGTTCGAGAAACTGGCTCGCATTCAGAAGTTTTAACTTAAGATTACTTTCCGTCTGAACACCGTAATAGGCATTCAGTGAAATTTCGACATCTTTTTTTCCTTCCCCTCTTTTCGTTGTAACCAGAATAACCCCATTGGAGGCCCTGGCCCCGTATATCGCCGACGCGGAGGCATCTTTCAGAACAGATACCGATTCGATGCTGCCTGGATTAATGTTGTTGATATTGTCTGTTATCATGCCGTCAACCACATAAATAGGCGACGTAGAACCATTAATTGACTTGACCCCCCTGACTAAAACGCTGGCGCCATCTCCGGGCAGACCGGAGTTGGTCGTAATCTGAAGACCCGTAGCTCTTCCCTGCAATACCTGCAAGGGGTTATAGGAAGG
>CAZOYZ010000694.1:0-2610 GCA_964584045.1 uncultured Prolixibacteraceae bacterium
ATCTAAAAGACATGAGTATATTGCCATCCGTTATTTGTGTTTTGCTGACACTATCCTTATCGGGACAAAACCAGTTTCCTTTACTTAAGAAAGAAAAAGCAGTTAAGGCCGACCCCGATCACCTTCGAAACGTTGTTGCAGGAGCTGACCGACACCGCTATCACCCAGCCCATCGTGCCAATACCGGCGAAGGCGGGGTTTCGGTCAATTCGCGGGTACGAAGCCTGGATGCCATTCCTTTTAACAAATCGCTTCGTTTCGATATGGAATCGTGGTAAACAGTGTGAGGAACGGCTAAATACGCAGCGGCTTTTTTCTGGTATGGCAAAACGAAATAGTTCAGAGACAATTTGTTTGGATAATTTAATCTTTATTTTTGTGATTAATGTAGAACCATACAGAACGACCTAACCGCGTTCCGGAATTAGAAAAGTAGAAAAATGAAACGATTTATTGTAATTTTATCTTTATTAACCTTTTCAGTTGGCGTGTTCGGTCAGAAAGCAGCGTTCTATCTTAACAGGAGCGGCAAGTACCTGACCCCTGTACTTTGCGTGGATGACAAAGCTGTTTTATCCGCCCCTGCCGAAGGCGTTTGGTCGATCGCTACCGCCTGGGAGAACAGATGGCCGGCACAATGGCGCCATGCTTCGCCGACACAAATGGAGCAATCGGGCGACTGGCAGATCGTAAGAGGAGAAATTGCACTTCCTCAGGGAGTAATGAAGTTGCGGGACTCCTACCGGGTTGAAAACGGCATGGTGCATTGCATCCGCCGATTTCAGTGGACCGGAAAAACGGCTATCGACTCGTTAACGCTCAGTGTACGCTGGACTGTTCCGGGCAGGGAATTGCAGGCTTTCCTGCCTGGCATAGTATACTACGGAAATCCTTCCGGAGCAAGGAATACGCCCGACTGCACAGTCCGGTATTCAGGGAAAGACGGTGAAAAAGCCATTTTCGAAGATCATCGTTACCCAATGCCTTTTGCCTGCCTCGAATCGTATGGCACCGACAAGTTTGGTGCGGTGATCCACACCGTTCCCAGTCCCTTGCGAGACGCAAAACTGTTCGACCACTGGTGGTCGATGGGGGTGGAGGCCTTTACTGATCATTCGGAGTTGGTACTTTACTCAGGGCCGATCACTTACAATAACCAACCGAGCATTGCCAAAGCCTTGCAATGCGGGAACTTGGAATACAATAATACGTACATCAAAATGAGCCCGGGACAAGTTATCGAGAAATCGTTCCGGCTGGATGCTTTCCCGATTGCAGCTCAGGGGACCGCTTTCCAAAAGCCTGTTCACGATGCCATTAAAATGTACAAGCCGTTTTATACTGAAGATCTTCCGACGTACAAGGAAATTCTCGATATGAAGCTGAAGCTGGCCAAAGCCCGATGGGTAGAAGGCATTGGCTATGCCGGTTTTAATATGTATGACCGGCCTGAAGATCCGGATATTGTGATGGGTTGGTGCGGTCAGGCCGATTCTCCGGGTTTCTCGCTTCAGAACCTGAAAAAGCGTTTCAACAACGATCCGGCCATCGACAGCATGGTTCAGAAATCGCTGGATTTCCTTTCTTCCTGCCCGGTCAACAATCAGGGGTTTCCTGTCGGCTATAAAGTTAACAATAATACCTGGTTTGCCAGCGATCCGGTTTCCAATGGGCAGGGAATGTACAACATCGCCAAAGCCATCGAGGCTGCGCGGAAAAACAAGAGGTACAACACCGCTAAGTGGGAAGAGTTTCTGAAAAAAGCCTGCGATGCAGCGTCAGCTCGGATACTTGATGCCGGCTGGATACCCCGTTCGACTGCCGAGGGATTTTACATGGCTCCGCTGATTGTGGCCTCTAAACTATTCAGGAATGTGACCTACAAAAAAGCGGCACTCAAAGCGGCCGATTACTATGCAGCACGTCACCTTTCGATGGAGGAACCTTACTGGGGAGGAACCCTTGATGCTTCGGGCGAAGATAAAGAGGGGGCCTGGGCAGCATTCCAGGGGTTTCTGAATGTGTACAAAGCGACCAAAGAGGCCAAATACCTTGTATATGCCAGGCACGCCTGCGATGTCTGCCTGAGCTACGTGGTGGTTTGGGACATCCCGCTTACCCCGGGGCGCATGGCCGACCACATGTTTAAAACCCGCGGATGGACAGTGGTTTCTCCGCAAAACCAGCATATCGACATTTATGGGGTCTTGTTTGCACCCGAAGTTTACCGAATGGGAGAACTGACCGGGAACGAGGAACTGAAACGCCTGGCAAGTGTAATGTTTCTTACCTGCGGCCAGTTGACCGATCCGTATGGAAGTCAGGGGGAACAACTTCAGCACACCAACTTTGCGCAGGCCGGCGACATGTCGAACGTGTTCCGCTTGCGCGGCGGTTATTCCGAACACTGGACGGTATTCTGGATTACCGCTCATTTCCTGAATGCCGCCGCACGCTTCGAAGAAATGGGCGTTGAACTGTGATAAAAGAGCGAATACGATTCATAATCAATATAGGCTCTGTTGGGAAACCAACGCTAAACATGATCGTCAGTTGGCCGGGTAATAATGGTGGTGATGGTTTTGGATGGAGCTCCGGTCAACGATTGAT
>CAZOYZ010000695.1:0-2602 GCA_964584045.1 uncultured Prolixibacteraceae bacterium
TCATTCTGGGAAATACCGAACCCCGGTATATTTACAGCTTCACGCTCGATGCCGACTGGAAAGGATTCTTTGTTTCGGCTTTCTTTCAGGGAGTGGGCCGCCAGCACTGGTTCCCGGATAAAGAGTCAGGATTCTGGGGACAATATAACCGTCCTTACAATAATCTTCCGGCCTGGCACCTGAACAATTACTGGACCGAAGATCATCGTGATGCTTATTTGCCGCGGTATGCCGGTTACAACCAGTCCGTAGGGTATGGGAACACGATTTCCGACAGGTATCTGCAGAACGTGGCTTACATCCGCCTGAAAAACCTGCAGGTGGGTTATTCGCTTCCGCGTGACCTGGTGTCGAAGATGCGGATGCAGAGTGCCCGGATTTATGTGACCGGTGAAAATCTTTGGAGCTGGTCGCCGCTTTATAAACATACCCGCGATTTTGATGTGACCAACACCGCAGGATCAGATCCTGACCTTACGTCGGGAACCAGTGGAGATAACTACAGTTATCCTTTAATGAAAAGCATTTCGTTAGGTTTATCCTTAACTTTTTAACCCGGAAGAATTATGAAAAAAATATTTCTGTTGATACTGACTGCGACCATTTTCCTGAACTCATGCGATCTTTATGAGGCGCCTGTTGCCGATGCCGATAAAGACGCCATCTTCAGCTCGGAAGCCGGGCTTGAGACCTATGTCTATTCTTTTTACAACATGATGCCTTCGGGAAGTGACCTGAACCAGATAGAAATTGATCTGGTCGACTTTGGCGCGATCAACAATCTGAACACGTTTATAACCAGGAATGCTTATAGCGAGACGATCAGCACCGGATGGTCTCCGGATGACTGGGAAGATCTTCGAAATATCAACTACTTCATCATCAACTGTGCAGATGAAAGGGTAAGCGAGTCTGTAAGAAATCATTACATCGGGATAGCCCGGTTTTTTCGTGCGTATTTTTATTATGAGAAGGTGCGGCGATTTGGTGATGTCCCCTGGATTGACAAGCCTCTGGACGTGGATGATGAGGTATTGTATGCGCAGCGGGATTCACGCGAACTGGTCATGGAAAAGGTCTATGGCGACCTTGAATTCGCATGCAGCAATATTGCAACAACGACTGACGCTACCGGATCAAGGGTTACGAAATGGGTGGCTTACGCGTTAGCTTCGCGGATTAGCCTGTTTGAAGGGACCTTCAGAAAATATCACCAGTTAAGTCTTTCCACATCGGCCGAGACCTGGTTGCAGCGCGCTGTTACGACGGCAGAATACCTGATGGTTAATTCCGGTAAGAAGCTTTACACGGCTGCCGGCGCCCAAAAGTCTTACCGCGCACTGTTTACCAACGATAATCCTTTGACCGACGAGATACTGATGGCGGTTTGTTCGAGTGCAGAACTCGGAGTGTTACATCATGCCAACTGGAAATGGACTTCTCCGACCTATGGCAACCGTTTTAGCATGATCCGTCCGTTCATCAATACGTACCTGCAGCTTGACGGCACACCCTATACCCCTATACCGGAAGGACCGGTTGGGAAACGGAAACTTTTTATGAGGAATGCCAAAATCGCGATTACCGGTTATCGCAAACGATCCGTACGCCCGGATACACCCGAGACGGAGAAGCAACGGCTCCGGATTTCTCGGGATACGTCAGGACGGGCTATCAACCGATGAAACTCTGTCTGGACGGGAAAAGTTATGATAATGCAGCGCTGAATACCAATGCTCTTCCGCTCTTCCGCTATGCAGAGGTATTACTGAATTACGCCGAGGCCAGGGCCGAACTGGGTACCCTGACCGATGCGGATTGGGCCAAAACGATAGGAGCCCTGCGTTCGCGGGCCGGCATTGCCGGCGGACTCACCGCTAAACCAACCACTGCCGACCCTTATTTCCGGTCCACTTATTTCCCATCCGTATCAGATCCTGCGCTTCTGGAGATCCGCCGCGAAAGAGGGATCGAGTTATGCCTGGAAGGATTCCGGTTTGATGATCTGAGGAGATGGAAATGCGGCGATCTGCTTAAGATGAGCTGGAAGGGCATGTACATCCCCCAGTTGAACGTGCCGATCGACCTGGATCGAAGCGGAACCTATGATGTCATCTTTTATACGTCTGCCGCGGGATTGGAAGCAGCCAGGGCACTGACCGGTGACTGGTCGAAAGCGAAGCTGACCTGCGCCACCATTTATGTGGAAGAAGGAGCGGGCAGCGTCAGCCAGTTGCAGTTGGTTGAAAAGGTCGCCGGTGCGCCCGGTTACTACCTGACGTGGGATGTTCCGAATGAATATAAAAGGGTGTGGGGGAATAAGCAATACTTTTACCCGATCCCGTCAACGGTGATGGTTAAGAATCCCAACATCGTCCAAAACACAGGTTGGGAGAGCGGAGCAGCAAACGACGGTAATTAATTGCAGTGATCCGGGAGGCATGACCGCCTCCCGGATCATGGCGTCTCAAACGTTGATCTTTTCAAATTAATAAACTGCAATCTGCGTATCACCTCATCCTAGGACGTTTACCAGCGGGATGGAACTCGCCAAAATCAACATTTATTTGGGCGAAAGCTGCGGCTTTTATGGCCGCGTTTC
>CAZOYZ010000696.1:0-2597 GCA_964584045.1 uncultured Prolixibacteraceae bacterium
TCACCGGCAAGTCCCCACAGGATCATGGGCTTATCTTTAAACCCGCTGGTCACTGAAATGACCGCATGAGAGGGGATCCACCCGGCCAGGCAGATGATCAGCACATCAAAATCAGACTTTTTCAGATCATCCAGCGCCCTTTTCACATCGGCGCCTTCCGGATCATCTGTGATTGTTGGCGTCGTGATCACATGCAATCCAAGGGAGCGGATTTCTGTCAGTGCTATCAGACACTTGGCGTCGATCAATGCTTTGGGAGAATTGACCTCGCCAAATCCGGCGAATGCCACATGAATCCTTTTGTTATTCATTTTCGGTTTTTATTATTTTGGAATTAACAATAGACACAAAAAGCAAATAGCAGATACACAAAAACGGAATGACGAAGGCAGTCCGGATTGAAGTCAGATCAGCCACCATGCCCATCACCGGTGGAATGATCGCGCCACCTGCAATGGAAGAGACCATCAAGCCGGACAGTTCGTTGGTGTGTTCCGGCAAATGATCGATCGTGATGGAAAAGATGAGCGGAAAAATGTTGGCAAATCCCAGTCCGGCAAGAAATATTCCGATCAGGGTAACCACAAACGAACCGCTAAATATCAACATGATCCCACCCAGAGCGGTCAGTGCTGTGATCAAAAGCAACCGTTTGGGTGCGACCCTGGCCAAAATGAATGACCCCAGGAATCTCCCGCCCAGGATAGGAAAATAAAAAAGCGACCAACTGATCAGCAGTCCCATCTTCTCGACCGAAATCTGAAATTTTTCCTTTAACAGGATAGGAATATGCGCACTCATGGCTATCTCGACGCCGCAATAAACAAAAATACCGGCAACCATCAGCAGTACATACTTCTTCTTAAGCAGCTTCAGACACGACCGGAACGTGGCATGATGGTCATCTGACGACTTCTTTTCGGTGATCCTGACCGAGTTCAGGCTGATGAAGTTGATCAAAACCAGTCCGGAGAACACCGGGAACAGGATACTCCAGTCCAGGCCAAAGGCACGAAGCATGATGACAGGCAGTAAAAACCCCATCGAAGATCCGATCGTGATCATGGATTGCGCGAAAGAAAGGTTTTTGGAATAGTGTCCTTCATCCGAGATATCACGAATAATCGGATTACCCGAAACCTGCAGGATTGAGCCTCCCGCCCCCAAAAGCAGGATACTGGCCAGAATCCTGTAGAACTGACCGAACGAACTGCTGTCGACCACCATTTTCCCGTACATACCCGACAAGACAGGGATGATCAGTCCCAAGAGGGCGACGGTGAGCCCCAGGTTGAGAACGAACTTTTTCCCTTTCTTATCCTGAAGCAGCCCGACGGGCACGGAAAGCAGGCCATACATGATATAGGCCAGCAGCGGAAGTAAGGAAGCCATCGTATTCGATATCCCGAACGACTCTCTGGCCAGGCTCACCATGGGTCCTGCCGAATCGATCAGTCCCATCGCCAGAAAGATCATGTACACCGGAATCGTTTTGATTTTGACCATCGCTTTTTTTCTTAAAAGTAGTTCAGATAGAAGTCAGGAAAAACGACTTATTTTTCCAATTATGACACTCCATTTGCATTTATTGAGGAATTTAAGTAATTTTTGAGCACAATTTGAAAATAATCATGCAACCCCAACTTGAAAAAGTATTTACCAGTTATGCATCTTCCATTGCGGTGAAAAGGGAAGTCACCCCTTATATGGACTATCCGCTGCATTATCACCCGGAATATGAAATTATCTACGTCGAAAAAAGTTACGGGATCCGGTTGATGGGAAATCATATCGGGAACTTCAGCAACGGCGACTTAATGTTTATCAGTCCGAACCTGCCTCATGTATGGAGAAACGATAATGATTTCTATCAGGGAAATGAAGCCTTCCATGTTATCGTCTACGTGATCCATTTTCGTGAAGATGCGCTGAAGGAAGGCTTCTTCGATCTTCCTGAATTCGTGCACATCAAAAAGCTTTTCCAGCTGGGTCAGCAAGGAATGCTGGTTGGGGAAACTGATCATGAAAAGATCAGGGAACTCATCAAAAGCGTGTACAACTCTTCGGGCTTCGACCGCCTTATTTATTTTTTGAAAGTACTTGACATCCTTGCAAAAACAGAAGATTATGAATTACTTTCCAAACAAGGCTTCACGAATTCGCTGAAGAATTCCGATTCTGAAAGGATAAACCAGGTCATAAATTTCCTGATGGAAAATTATACCATCGATATTCAACTGGAAGAGGTTGCTGCTCTTGTAAACCTGAATAAATCCTCCTTTTGCAGGTACTTCAAATACCGGACCCATAAGACCTTTTCACAGTTCCTCAACGAGATCAGAATTGCCCATGCATGCAAATTGCTGATAAACGGAGAAAAAACAGTTTCTCAGATATGCTATGAGACCGGATATAACAACATTTCCCATTTCAACAGGCAGTTTAAGCTCATTACCGGCTTAACCGCAAAAGAGTATGCCAGGAAGTATCTCGGTGCACTTCCAAACAAGACGTCGACCACCTGACAGATTTTACACCGACCAGCTCGGATAAATGACACTTCCCCGTTGCTCGTGGTTTTCGATCCGGAGATGGAC
>CAZOYZ010000697.1:0-2595 GCA_964584045.1 uncultured Prolixibacteraceae bacterium
TGGCCGTGAAGCTTTTCGACGAGAAACTCGTCATCCGGGAATATAAAAAACTAATCTCCGGATTTACCGGTATCCGGTTCAAATAAAGTCATGAGTTCCCGGGAATATACTCCTCCCGTATGCGCTTACCCGAAACGTGCGGCCTCCCAACTGCCAATGGTACGTCCGCGTCAAAACCAATGCCCGGCCACTTTACCCCGCAGGGCTGTCCCGGAATTAACTTATTCGCGTTAATCTTTTATTTTTTTTGTTAATGTATTATCTTAGGACAAAAATCAACCCGTTGAAAAAAGAAGCTAAGTTAACTTAACCCTTAAATCAAAATGATATGATAAATGAAGAAGAAAACAAAGAAAAAGTCTGGCAGGCACCGGAAGTTTATGATTTAGATGTTGATAAAACGGCGAGTGGAAAAGTTCAGTTAGTAGAAGAAAACGCGTTTGAAGGAACACAATCATGATTCTTATTGAGGAAGTAATGGTTTTCCTGAGAAAAAGAAAAGCCGGCCGGTACGTCTATGAGCTTCATTTTCGGGATCGTTAATTTAGGAAACCAACCCGTCAGCAATAGTATCCCGGCACTTGCTGATGCGATCGGTGGAAACGGATTTCATACGGAAACATGTATGGAGCCTGATATCGGTATTGGCTTTTGTACGTTTCAGGGAGAAAGCCAAAGGCTGGTATCTACGTGGATGAAAAAGCGGCTGTCGTCGCGGATATCCGGATCTATAACCAGGAAGAGTTACGCAGGAATTTTGATTTTTCTTCCCCTGAGGAGGCTCTGGCAAAAGCATTCTTTACCTGGGGAAAAGATTGTGCCAATCACATCAACGGAGATTTTGCCGCAATGATCTTCGACCGGAGCTGTCGTGAATTACATTTACTCCGCGATCACATGGGAGCCAGACCGTTGGTTTACCAGGTGATGGGCTCCCGGGTACTGTTTGCTTCGCATGAATACGGATTGGCTAAATCAGGTTTGTGCCATACGACGCTTTCTGAAGAGAAACTGGTCGATACCTTTTTCCGCTTTAAAAAACGGTATGCCCAAACCGACTTCAGAAATATAAAAAAAGTAATCCCCGGGCATCTGGTCTCATTTTCAGGCGGCGGCCTGTGCCGTACCCATAAATACTGGTCGCCTGAACGGATCAGGAAAGATTATTCACTAACTTTTGATTCGGCGGTTGACAGATTGCGGAATCTAATCGTCTCTGCCACAAAAAGCCGGATGGAATCCGGGAAAACAGGCTTGCATGTCAGCGGGGGAATTGACTCGTGCGGAATCGCTTCCATCGTCGCCGATCACACTCCCGATAAACACCTGTTAACCGGCTATTCGTGGACACCGGAGATTTTCGAAGAACCGGTTGAAGGGACAAATGAAAGGGAATTCACCGAAGCCTTTTCTTCGGATAAAACGATCCCGGTAAAGTATCTGAACCTGAACGAACATGAAATGGCAAAAAACAGCGTCCTCCCTGAATTTCCGACCATGCCCTTCGAACATCCTGTGATGCAAATGGCCGGAAAAGACGGGATTGAGGTCCTGTTCAGCGGTTGGGGGGGAGATGAATTTGTCTCGCTCAGCATGCGCGGAATCGTGAATCATCTTTTTTTCAGTTTCAAATGGAGGACGCTGATCAGGTATTGCCGGGAAAAAGGGATAAGATCCGTGTTATCTCAATTCAGGACCGATATACTTCCATTCCTGGTTCCCTTTGGCATCATACCGGTATATCAGGTCCAGCGTATTGGTTGGTCCGACATCCGCCTGTTTAAAGCATCATTCCTTTTAAAGCACCTGAAACAGTTCTCATTTTATAAGAAAACCAATTTTTACGGGCGCGGAAACAGGACAAAACTCTCGTTGAATCTGATCAATATGTATTATCTCCCGGAACGGATGGAGAGCTGGGCTATTCATGCCGAACGTTACGGGTTTGAATATAAATACCCGTTGCTCGACAAGGACGTGCTGGAATTCTGGTTCAGCATCCCGGTTGAATATACCTACCAGGATTTCCAGTCGCGTCTGCTGTTCCGGGAAGCGATGAAGGGTATCCTTGCCGAAAAAATCAGAACACGTAAGGACAAAGGAGAAGCAATTCGCATAGCATTCACGTTCAGAGAATTCAACAACGGAATAAAATATCTTGAAAGCCTGTTCCGTTCGTTATCCCCGCAGGAGCATTTGCCCTGCTTCCATACCGTCGCCTTGTCTAAAATATTTAACACTCCTTTAAAAAATAATTCCCTGAAAAACATCAGAAGAATAAATTTTTATACGTTGTATCTCCGGTATGTCCTGTTAAGAAAAAAATATATGACGAATGAACACAGATTTCCCTGATGAACTTGCACATGTAGCGTTTACGGCAAACGGAATAGACAAACCTGAAAATCTGCCTCTGACGCGTTCTCACTTCGCGGTTGGTGAAAGTGATTTTTATCTGGACATCCGGCATGTTGCCCATTACTATGTGCGCAGGGACAATAATGTGATGGTACAGCCCTACGAAAATGCAGATATGACGTCAGTCAATCTCTTTTTGAACGGTTCCGTGTTAGGCGCCGTATTGCATCAAAAGGG
>CAZOYZ010000698.1:0-2577 GCA_964584045.1 uncultured Prolixibacteraceae bacterium
CTGCTTTGGGCAAAATTGCCTGAATGAATACATGTTTTGCGCTTTCTGACATTGACAAACCAGCCCCAATCGCTTAACATTGCTCTGTGAATGAATTCGGAGCATCCTTTAAGTGATTACTGCCGATTAAGCTGTAACTTTAAGGCTTTGTACGAGATCAAACTTAATAAACCAATGAACCTGAAATGATGACAGCTAGAAGAGACTTCATTAAAAGCAGCCTGGCCGGTACAGCCGGGATTGCAATCGGAGGGATGGGCTTCAGTGCCAGATCGTATGCCTCCGTGATGGGCGCCAACGACCGGATCAACCTCGCCGTAATCGGTATCCGTAACCAGGGGAAAGTCCATATCAACAGTTTTTGCGGACTAAAAGACAGCCATAATGTGCAAATCAAAACATTGTGCGATACGGATGAACGTCTTTTTGAATCGCGCTCAAAAATTGTATCGGATAAAACCGGTGTCAAACCGGGAGTGGAATGGGATATCCATAAGATATTGGATGACAGGGATATCGATGCGGTGTCGATTGTTACCCCCAACCACTGGCACGCGCTGGCCACGATCTGGGCCTGTCAGGCGGGTAAACACGTCTATGTGGAGAAACCGGCATCACATAATATCTGGGAAGGCCGGAAGATGGTCGAAGCAGCCCGGAAACACAAAGTGTTGGCTCAGGTGGGCCTTAATAACCGTTCGTCAGTCAATGTCAGGGAAGCGATTAAATTTTTGCACGACGGCGGTATCGGTGACGTCTATATGGCCAGGGCACTTTGTTATAAAGGCCGCGACTCGTATGGTGTTGCGACCGAAGGTGAACCCCCCGCAGGGTTCCACTATGAGCGCTGGTTAGGCCCCGCACCTTGGCGCCCGTACAGTGAAAAGCGAAGCCACTACTGCTGGCACTGGTACTGGGATACGGGGAACGGAGATACCGGGAACACAGGCCCTCATCAACTGGATATCGCCCGCTGGGGCCTTAACAAGAGTGAACACCCGGTTACAGTTTACTCTGATGGTGGTTTGTATGGGTTTAAGAAAGATGATAGTCAGCCGAAAACCCCCGGCAGGATGGTGTACGGGGATGTGGAGGTGTACGGCAATGACAGAACGACGCAGGAGACGCCGAATACCCAGACCTGTGTCTATAAATATGCCGACGGGACCGTGGTGGAGTTTGAAGAGCGCGGACGCTTTACCAATCATGAGGGATACAAAGGGACTGAAGTCGGCAACCTGTTTTATGGTTCCGAAGGTTACCTGGAAATCTTCAACGATACCTGGAGGGCTTTCCGCCATCGCGAAAAGGAACCCTTCGCGACCAATAAGGACGGCGAAACCGAGGATCTTGCCAATAACCACTGGGCCAATTTCATTGATGCCATCCGTTCCGGCAATGCAGCGCTGCTTCACGGAAGCATCGACGACGGATTTATGTCAACCTGCCTCCCGCTGCTGGGCAACATTTCTTACCGCGTAGGGCGGAAGCTGATGTTTGACGGTGCAACGGAGAAATTTGTGAATGATCCTGAGGCAGACGAACTCCTGACCCGGAAATACCGGGAACCTTATGTCGTTCCTGACCACGTTTAAAAGTAAGTCAAGATGAAGAAAATCATTGTGCTGATCCAACTGCTGGCCATCCTCTCCGGATGCGGGCAGAAGGAGCCAAAGCCGAATTATTCGGCTCCCCCTTTTATCATTGATACACATACCCACTATACACCGACCCCTGAATGGGAGAAATCCTTTCTCGAAGTTTACACGCGTCATAACGCAATGGCCTGTCTGCTGATCGACATGGAAGATCTTGATCAAGGAATTGCCTTTGCCAAAGCTCATCCTGACCGGGTGATCCCTTATGCGGCGGTTGACATCGACAGTCCCACGATCACAGAGGATATTCAGAGAGTTTATGACATGGGGTTTAAGGGACTCGGAGAATTATTTGCAAAAGGAGACTGGGATTACAATGATCCGAAATATGATGCCATATGGGCACAGGCAGAGGTACTGGGGATGCCGGTAGCTCCTCATACAGGGAACCTTATTAACGGGATGATGGCGCATCTGAGACCTTCTTTTCTTGCTGATATAGCAGCGAACCATCCCAGCCTGTTCATTCATGCCGCACATTTTGGGAATCCCTGGTACGAGGAAGCTGCCGAAGCGGCCCGCCGGAATGAGAACCTGTATTTCGATCTGTCTGGTTCGTCGCTGATCAAAAAGGAGAACGACCCCGGTTACTGGGCGCAGTGGCTCTGGTGGACGGATGCCATTGGCAAGCCGCACATGCCCAAAGACGCGGTACCGGCATGGGAGAAGATCCTTTTTGCCACCGATGAGGACCCGGAAGCCTTTGAAGAGAACATCAGACGGTTCAACAAAGTGCTTGACGCCTGCAACGTGAGTCAGGAAACAAGGGAGAAATGCTATGGACTGACCATGGCGAAAGTTTTCGGGATAGAACCTAAAACCAATTAATTCGGCGAAAACGGGAACCTTTTTTACAGAAATCCCCGCTTTCGCACGGATGAAGCTTTAATTGATAATTGATAAATTGATTTGAATGAAA
>CAZOYZ010000699.1:0-1292 GCA_964584045.1 uncultured Prolixibacteraceae bacterium
AAGTTCATCAATCCCCAGCCGCCGTGAAGCAGAGATGCCTGTCAACATCTGATTCCAGATGCTGCTGATATACGTTTTCGTCTGCAGCCTGTTCTCCGGGCTCATCTCTTCCAGCACGAAGGGCTCAACTGCAGCCTTAAACTCACCGTGTCGAACCACCTGCATTTCAACTCCAAGTTTCTCCAGTGCGTTCTTATAAAAATTTCGTCTGACACTGATCCCCTGGAACTCAATTAAACCCTTTGGATTAAGTACAATCTTATCCGCCACGGAAATCAGATAATAAGCCTTTTGTGAAAGTATTTCACCATACGCATAAATAAACTTACCCGATTTCTTAAACTCAATCAGCGCATTCCGTATTTCCTCCACACTACCTATTCCTGCATCAATCATCGAAGGGTTTAAATAGATTCCGCGGATACGTTCATCCGAACCTGCCTTTTCGATTGCGTCCAAAATATCATCGAGCCCTAATTGGCGTGTGCCCGCAAATCCCGGAAGCTCCAGTTCATTCAACGGATTCTTGTCCGACCGCTCCACAATTTTCTCTTCAAACCGCATGATCAGTAACGACTTGTCCTTTACATCGACAGGTTGCTCTGCAATGGAAAGTATTGCAGAAAGAACACCGGTCAGGACAAACAAGCCAATAAAACCGGCAATCAGAAGACCTGTCATCGTGGCAAGTGTATACTTTAAAAAATCTTTCATCATGATGAATAATTAGTTTGTGTTTATAGCTTTGTGCTGGTTTTTATTTTAATAGTTACGAATTTACTTATTTAAAAACAATTTCGCTCACACGATGGCCAAGCTTTTTTTATTGTTAGGTGGAAATCTGGGAGATAAAGAACAAATATTTTTGAATGCCCGTATCAGACTGGAACAGGAATTGGGAACAATCATCCAAACATCGTCTGTTTTTGAAACAGAACCGTGGGGGTTCCAATCGGACGACCTGTTTTGGAATCAGGTGATCCTGATCGAAACGGGATTGCCTCCCCAGGAAGTTCTGAAAAGGACAAAAGCAATTGAACTGGAACTGGGACGGGTCAGAAAGGCTGAAAGATACTGTTCACGTTCCATCGATATTGATATCCTTTTTTACGACGATCTTGTTCTTCGTGAACCTCAGCTGGAGCTTCCGCATCCCCGGATCATCGGCCGCCGCTTTGTACTGGAGCCTCTTGCAGAGATCGCGCCCGGCTTGCTTCATCCGGTATTCTGCCAAACGATCATCGAACTGCTGGAAAATTGCCCGGATATCCTGAACGTAAAAAAACTTGAAA
>CAZOYZ010000699.1:1392-2577 GCA_964584045.1 uncultured Prolixibacteraceae bacterium
GCAAAACTCAGGTACCCATCCTGTGCAATGATCACATGATCAAGCACGGTGATCTCCATCAGGGCCGCCGCTTCTTTTATTTTCCGTGTAATTTTGTGGTCAGCCTCACTGGCCTGCATATTTCCGGAGGGATGGTTGTGGCAAAGGATCATGGCACTTGCCAGTTTTTCAATGGCCATTTTTAAAATCAGCCGGACATCCGTGACGGTACCGGCAAGTCCTCCCTGGCTTACCATCATTTTGTCGATCACCGTATTTGACCGGTTCAATAACAGGATCCAGAATTCCTCGTGGTTCAGATCCTCCAGTAAAGGACGAAAACATCCGGCTGCATCCGCACTTTGGGTAATGATCATTTTTTCAGCAGCCGAACGCTCTTTTCGTCTGCGCCCCAGTTCCAGGGCAGCCATGATATTGACAGCCTTGGCCTGTCCTATACCATTGAATTTGAGCAGATCACTGACCTGATTTTTACCCAGATCATTCAGACTGTTACTGACAGAGGCAAGAATACGCCGGGAAAGCTCGACCGCCGATTCCGAGCTGTTACCTGAACCGATCAGTATGGCGAGCAGTTCCACATCGGAAAGGGAGCGGCTTCCCTTTAAGAGCAGTTTTTCGCGTGGCCGGTCTTCAACAGCCCACTCTTTAATGCTTAATTTTTTATACATCATCAGCCCGGGAATTTTAGGTTTTTTATATACGAACCTCATTCACTCTCAGGCCGGACAAGTACTTGACCAAGTTACGAAAAAGGATTAAAAAAAACAAAAAAGCTCCCTCGGCTGAAGGAGCTCAATCCGTGTATGATATTTTTCGGTGTGATTACAGCTTGCCGATGTGAAGCGCAATACTTGACTTCAGGTTCGCGGCTTTATTCTTATGAATGACACTTTTCTTCGCCAGGCGATCGATCAGTGACGTCACTTTAGGTAACGCAGCAACAGCTTCTTCTTTAACTGTCGTGGCACGCAATTGTCTGACCGCGTTCCGCATTGTTTTTGCATAATACTTGTTGTCCAGACGCTTTTTCTGGTTCTGTTTGATCCTTTTCTTTGAAGATTGATGGTTTGCCATGGTCTTATTCCCTAATTTTTTTAAAAAAAAGTAGCCCGTAGGGGATTCGAACCCCTGCTACAAGAATGAAAATCTTGCGTCCTAACCCCTAGACGAACGGGCCATCAT
>CAZOYZ010000700.1:0-2577 GCA_964584045.1 uncultured Prolixibacteraceae bacterium
AAGTATGCAAATTATTAAAAATTGTGTGATTGTTGCGGCACTTTTTTTCGGCGCTCCTTTCGTCCAAAAAAAAAGAAACTGTTTTTTTTATGGGTTCTCCGCCTCGAAGGGAATAGTCCTGCAGAAGAAATAACAGAAATATTCTTTCCGCGTGATATGCCGCTGTTTACCGAGAAGCTTTTAAAGTTAAAAGGCCAAAGGCCGGGACTACTACTTCGTCGCTGACCTTAGTGCCCGGCACCTCTTCAATTCCGCGCAGATTCAGTGAACCGGGATTACCGGCCGGCCATGATAACCTTACTTTTTCATCTTTATCCGACAGCGAACGCAGACGGATGATCACTGCTTTATCCCCGTCAGATTTGAGGATCGACACAGCTACTGCCGGCGAGCCGTTTACAGCGACCAGCGGATTGGAAATCGCATTGGCATCGGCGGCTACATGTACCAGCGGCTGCGCCTGTTCCACGCCAAAACGATTGGCCAGGGCCGCCTCGTACTTTCCATGGGGCATGATCCGGTAGCGGAAAATAACCGGACCATCCTGCGTGAGCGGGAAATTGGTGAACCAGTGGTTGTTCATCACCCATGAATAGATGGTAGAACTGCGCTCCAGCTTTTGAATCCAGGGTTTCCGTTCGCCACTCCAGTCACCGGTCTGATTGGCTGTCATGGTTCCGCTTTCAAAGAGCGGCGCATCCAGCGAGCACCAGGTAATTCCATCCTTTTCATTGGAAATATCGAGCCAGCGCTGTATGCTGAGCCAATTCCGGTTCCCTGCGGGCCATTGGTCCTTTTCCACTTCCATGATCCCCCAGGGAATGTCCACCCGCATAATCCCATCCCGGATATGGAATCCGAATCCGAAATGCACACCGTCTTTAGCCGTCAGTGGCAGTTTATCCACGACATTGGTAATTTCGGCAAAAGGCTGACCATAAACAAGACGTACGGACCGGGTAACAGCACGACATCCTGTTGCTTTCGAAGACACACGTAATTCCACGATCAGCGGGCCTGATTCTGCAGTTGATCTGCATGATCTCGCTTCCGCCGGCAATGACCACATGCGGGTAAGCATACGTTTCATTCCAGGCTTTTACCGCATCCGGAACATCGGCATCGACCGGACAATTATCCCACAGCGACCACGAAACGACATAAAAGTCGTATGGATTGTCCGGACGCTCCCGTTTTAGGAGGGCATCCAGAAAATTGACATTCGCGCTGCCGGTTCTGATGACCCGCGGCACCTTGTCCGGGTTCCGCTGGCCAAACCAGGGACGGCCTGTTTCCCTGCCTTTTGTCATGCTCCCGCTGTTGGCATAAACTCCCGGCTGAAAGAATAATACTTTTGATTTTCCGTCCGGACCAACCCACCAGAAAGGCTGTTCATCAAGCAGATGGCTATTTCCTGCACGGGCATAATTCGGCCATGACATGATATAACGGATCCCCTGCTGTGCCATTACCGGAACCAGTCCCCACGACATACCGGGAATATCTACCTGCTAAAAAACATCTATGGGAACGCCGGTCAATTTTTGCATTTCGCGGCTAAAGCGGAAAATCTGGAATAATTCTTCATCCGAACAAGCGCTCGTATTGAGATTCAAATAACCCGCATCAATACAGAGATGACCTTTCTGAACAGCATTAACAACCAGCTCTTTTTGTTTCGGTGCAGCAGTCTGCCAATAACGTTCCAGCGGCCACGTGACTTCCGGATTCCACCGGGATTTCGCACCATGAGGATAATCCCTGGTCGCCTCACCGAGTTTGATACCCTCCTCAATGTTAGTTTTGTGAAGGATCTCGACATTGGCCTGTGTATTGGTATAGCCTATATCGACATGAGCATGGGAATAAATATAAACGATCCAATGCCTGAGAGCCGGTATTCTGACCGTCTTATTCAATACTGAGTTTCCCTGCCACAACTTCAGGATGACTTCTGAGTCCCTCTTTACTCCTGTACCGTCGGGCAGCAATACACTAACAACAGATCGTCCGTCAGTAAGCGGGGGTATTTTCGTGACTTCTTTCTTCCCCTCAACCTGTATCTCTACTTTCGCTTCGTTAAAGAGCTTCTTATCCTTGAAATGCAGGATGATCTCCCGTCCCGGTTTCCCGTCCGGACGAAAGTGATAGACAGGCTGGACCTCACACTCAAAGCTGTCAACAAACCTGTTCCGGTCAGGTAACCCGGGACTGCATGCCCCATATATTTGCTTTGTAGCGATCACACCTAAAAAAAACAGAAATGCCATCAAAACGAAGAAATCAACCATGTAATTATTCGAGTAAGTGCCTCCCGAACGGCAGTATGTTGTTGCAAACTCAGTATTTTTTGCCGGGCAGTTGACCATTCCCGAAAAAAATACGATACAGAAAATTATGTACTTTCTCATTTGTTTATTTTTTTGCAAAAAGACGCAAGAACGCAAAAGAAGGACCAACGTGTAATCCTCTCTTTTTTATTATAGCAACTCTGCCATGATTATCCATTCTAAATTTATTTGCCCATTAATTTAAAAACGGCATAAGGACATGTTACTGAAGTCAGATACACCGGGT
>CAZOYZ010000701.1:0-2575 GCA_964584045.1 uncultured Prolixibacteraceae bacterium
CGTACTTCTCAAAGAAAGAGCGTAAAAAAGCTGACATGAAATGATGGTCATGAATGCCAGTGACCGCGCATAAGTAACCACATCTTCCGGCACATGGTCATCGAAAGGGCTGTATCCCTGTTCATCATAGCCGTACCAGAACGCAAGCAAGGTTACGATACCGATGACAATCCCTCCCAGGATGGTACGAACGCCGGCTCCGTGGGCAAAAAAGCTTTCTTTCGGGTCCCGGGGTTTTTCTTTCATCACGTCAGGATTGCCCGGGTCCATACCCAGGGCCACTGCCGGAAGGGAGTCGGTAAGCAGGTTGATCCACAGAAGCTGGGTAGCCAGAAAAGGAGCAGCCATTCCGGTGATCAGGGCCACGAACATGGAAATCACCTCTCCCAGGTTACTGGTGAGTAAAAAGAGCACTGATTTTTTAATGTTGCTGTAAATATTACGTCCCTGTTCGATGGCCGAAATAATGGTGGCGAAGTTATCATCGGCAAGCACCATATCTGAAGCGCCTTTGGCCACATCGGTCCCGGTGATCCCCATGGCCACACCGATATCGGCAGCGCTCAGCGAAGGCGCATCATTGACGCCGTCGCCGGTCATGGATACGATATGCCCGTGAGCTTTAAGCGCACGCACGATCTTCACTTTATGCTCGGGCGACACTCTGGCAAATACCCGGAATGTCTGAATTTTATCCGCCAACTCTTCTTCGCTCAATTCGTCCATTTCCTGTCCGGTGACAGCCTGGCTGGTCTCCCGGGCTATCCCGAGCTCATACGCGATCGCGAAGGCTGTATTTTTATGGTCACCTGTGATCATGACCGTTGTCACACCTGCTTCCTGCGCCAGCTTAATAGACGATTTTACCTCATCGCGCGGAGGATCGATCATTCCTACCATGCCAATCAGGATCAGGTCTTTCTCCATTTCCTCCGGATCAATGATGCCGCTGACGGGTTTATACGCCACTCCAAGGGTACGCAGTGCTTCACCCGACATACGCCCCGTAGCTTCGTTAAATTGTCTCCTGTATTCTTCGTTGATCGGGACGACCTTTCCACCGACGGCCACCTGTGTGGAAATTCTCAGCAAATGATCGATCGCTCCTTTGGTGTAGACGGTAAGCTTCCCGTTTTCTTCGATGAGGGTCGACATCAGCTTGCGTTCCGAGTCAAAGGCAAATTCTCCCACACGTTTTGTTCCGGCATTCAGTTTTTCCCGGTCAATACCCAGGTCATCTCCGAGCATGAGTAAAGCAATTTCAGTGGGGTCGCCGGTCCCCTTGCCGTCTTCCCAGGTGGCATCCGAGCACAGGATCATGGCTTTGCTTAAAAGCCTGTCCTGCCCGCCGGCACTGTTTTCCTGGCCTCTCGATACGCTTACCTCTTTATCGGGTGTATAGTATTTGACAACCGTCATTTTATTTTGGGTGAGCGTCCCTGTTTTGTCTGAGCAGACCATATTCACTGACCCAAGGGTTTCCACGGCAGGCAATCGCCTGATGATCGCGTTTCTTTTTGACATATTGGTCACGCCGATCGAAAGCACCACGGCCACAATAGCTGCAAGTCCCTCGGGAATAGATGCCACTGCCAGTGATACCGAGGTAAGGAACATTTCTGCCAGATCGCGTCCCTGAAAAACGGACACCATGAAGATAAAAAGGCATATGGCGATGGCCAGCTTTCCGAGTGTTTTTCCAAGTTCGTTCAGCCGCTTCTCCAAAGGAGTACGCTCTTCTTCACCGCCAATGATATTGGCGATCTTTCCCATTTCCGTGTTCATTCCGGTAGCCACCACGACTCCTGCACCTCTTCCGTAGGTGACCAAACTCCCCATAAAAGCCATATTCCTGCGGTCACCCAATGGCGTATTCTGATCCAGTACCAGGGAGGCGTTTTTCCCGGACGGAACAGATTCTCCGGTCATTGCCGATTCTTCAACCTGAAGATTGGCTGCTTCGATCAGACGCAGATCGGCCGCAATAAAACGCCCTGTATCCAGGATCAAAATGTCGCCCGGAACAACAGCTTCCGAATCGATTTCCTTTACCTTTCCGTTCCTCCGGACAAGCGCTTTTGGTGAAGACATTTTCTGAAGCGCTTCAATGGCGTTGGAAGCCTTGACTTCCTGAATAACGCCAAGAACAGCATTCAGGATAATCACCATCAAAATGATCACAGCATCGATATATTCGCCCATGAAGATGGTAATGACCACCGCGGCAAACAAGACGTAGATCAGCCAATCTTTCAGTTGGGACAGGAACAGTTCCGCAATGCTTTTCTTCTTTTGCCCCTTCAGCTTGTTGGGACCTGACTCCCCGAAACGCTTCTTTGCCTCTTCCTCTGTCAGTCCCTGCTCAGGATCAACCTGAAGTCTGGCCGGCGCTTCCTCCTTTGATAATGTGTACCACATGGTGTCCTTAACGATTAACCAGCTTCATTCCTGCTTCGGCATAACGTTCACCCATCGCCTTGATCTGGTCTGAAAGAGCTGTTATGTTTCTTAATTCTTCGGCTGTCAGTTTAATATCCACCGCTCCCGCATTTTCTTCCAGGTATTTTATCTTTTT
>CAZOYZ010000702.1:0-1123 GCA_964584045.1 uncultured Prolixibacteraceae bacterium
GTTCCTTCATCATTTTTATAATTCGCGATCTCAGAATCATTCTGAAAGATACCCAGTACTTTCCGTCCGTAAAGTTCGCCAATAGGGTGTCCGACTGTGGTATAAGTCGAACTGACCACATTCATATATCCTCCGTAGATGCCTATTGTTCCGGGTTTCAATGCTACCACCTCGTTGTCATTTATTGTAATATTGCCTCCTATCCGGTAGCCAAAATCGCGGTATTTATTTTTCCAGGACAAACTTAATTCGACTCCCTTGTTGACGACGTCCGCATTGTTGTCCAGGAAACTTGTGTTCGACGCCCCTAAAGCGCTGTTCACGGTTACCGGGAAAATAGCGCCAATTGTTTTTTTGTGATAGAAGTCCAGCTCGAACGACAATCTTGATTGTGCCATAATCCCCTCTAAAGCGAGGTCATATTCGCTGGTCTTTTCCCAAAGCAGGTTTGAGGGGCCGATATAGGTTGCGGAAGCTCCCTGGTGAATGGTACCCCCAAACTCACTTGAGTTCCAGTGCCCATAATCGACCGTACTGACGGCTGTCAATTCCGGGATCTTGTTGTTCCCCATTTCTCCCCAACTGGCACGAATTTTCAGGTTCTGAAAGGTACGCTGGCCTTTCATAAAGTCTTCATTGGATAATACCCAGCCTAATCCGACCGACGGGAAAACATCGTAGCGGTTCTCGCTGGGAAAAATCGACGAACCATCGCGTCGGACGGTGCCGGTAAACAGGTATTTTTCCTTATAGGCATAGTTTACGCGTCCGAACCAGGAGAAGGAGGCCACATGGGAGCCACCGTCGTCGTTGATTTGACTCTCCGGGTCTCCTAAATTCAGGTAAAGTGTCGTGTTCAGGGGCCTGCCATTTTTACCAATGTACTGGGGAACGTGAAGCCTGGCTGCACTCATCCAGAGGCTGTCTTGTTCCTGTGCTGTAATACCGGCCATTGCAGTAAGGTTGTGACCGTCTCCAAATTCTTTGCTGTAAGTCAGCGTATTGTCCCAGTATGAATTGGCAGCATAGGCCATTTTCCGTTCCAGTTGTTCGCGGTCTTCGACATAAGGCTCTCCCCCTTTCCTGTTCAGGGTATATTTAGGAATGTAGACCCGGTCCCGGA
>CAZOYZ010000702.1:1223-2574 GCA_964584045.1 uncultured Prolixibacteraceae bacterium
TGGGCCACATTGGGAGAATTATTTGTGTAATTACTTGAGAAATTCGCATTTAAGCCAATTTTCAGGTATTTTCTGACCTTGCTTTCCACCGAGGTTCGAAGATTGACTCGTTCGTAAAAATGAGATCTCATCAGTCCTTCCTGCGAAAAATAGCCTCCTCCCAAAGCAAATTGCGTCTTTTCGTTTCCTCCGGAAAACCCGATATGATGATCCTCTACCGAAGCTGTATTTCTGAGGATCTGGTCAAACCAATCGGTCGAGACGGGATAATTGGCAAGGTTATACGGTGTAAATTCCCCACCGGTTTTTTTGGCGGCAATAGCTCCTTTTTCATTTAAAAGCGTTAAATATTCAGAAGTTGAAGCCATTTCCATCACGTTAACGGGAACCTGAACTCCCCGGTAGCCGGAGTAATCCACTTTGATCTTTTCTCCTTTTCCGCGTTTAGTGGTGATGATGATCACCCCGTTTGCAGCGCGGACACCATAAATTGCTGATGCTGAAGCGTCTTTCAATACGGTCATTGATTCGATGTCGTTATTGCTTAAGAAGGTGATGTTATTGGTCAGAACACCATCTACCACGTACAAAGGATCCGTTTTCGATCTGACGGATCCCAATCCCCTTACGCGGATCACAGGACTGCTGCCGGGTTCTCCACTGTTGATCACCTGAACCCCCGCAACTTTGCCCTGCAATGCCTGAGCCGCATTGGCAGTAGCTTTGTAAGCAATATCGTCGCTTTTTATCACTGCGACTGACCCCGTCAAATCCGATTTTCTGATCGTACCGTAACCAATAGCAACGACTTCTTCAATTCCGATCGCCTCTTCTGTAAGCATGATGTTGATCACGGTTTGGTCCGCTACGGGAATTTCCTGTGTCTTCATTCCAACGAATGAGAACTGAAGTACCGCATCCTCCGGAACTTTGAGAAGAGAATAATTTCCATTGGCATCGGTGATAGTACCGGTGGTCGTATTCTTCACAACAACTGTGACCCCAGGCAAATCTTCCCCGGATTGATCGATCACCTTTCCCGACACTGTTCTTAGTGGTTGCTGAACGGGGAAAACGTCCTCTCTTTCTTTATTGACCAAAACAATCTGCCGGTTAACGACTTCATAGGAGACCGTTGTGCCTTTAAAGATTTCATAGAGAAGAAGTTCAACCGGTTTCTGCTTAATGTCCAGGTTGATAATCCTGTTTACATCAATATCTTCATCCCGATACATAAAGAAGTAATCGCTTTGATCTTCAATAAGTTCAAGAGCATCCCTGACTGTCGCATTCTTCAGCGAAACACTGAGTTTCGTTTGCTGGGAATAAACACTTGCACTGACATGGATCA
>CAZOYZ010000703.1:0-2574 GCA_964584045.1 uncultured Prolixibacteraceae bacterium
CAAAAACTGCTGTTAGTCTTGGACCTGAGAAAGAAACTTTAACGTCTGATTGGACATCCGGATAATTATCAAAATTGAATTTGCCTCCCAGGTCGACGGAATAACCGGCTTTAACGCCAATATCCAGTTTTGAATGTAAGGGCCATGAGAATTTGAACCCCGGGTAGAAATAAGGTTTTACGGCGTCTGCTTTTTGTTTATCGGCAGACGATCCTGCTTCCGTCATCATTTTTTCTTTTAATTTCCAACTTGCCAGGTGTATTCCCGCTGTACTTTCAAAATAAATAGCAGGGAAATCATTTTTAGTCAGCAAAAACTCAAATTGAATACCCAGGGAATGGGCTGAGATAATTTGATCGAAAGAATATGTTGCTGAATAATCCTTCGCTCCTAGCCTTGAGCCAGTGGTATAGAACTGGTACGAAGGGCCCACCGACAATCCTGACACAACCGGCGCCAGAAAATACCCGCCATAACACAAGGAAGGGGGAAAATTATTGATGGTTTCAACGGTAAAAGGCAAATCGCGTTTCAACTTTGAGTTGATGTCTTTCAGGTCATCTTCAAAGAAAAAGGCAATTCCACCGGTAATCCCTATTTTAAAAGGCCTGGTCAGTTTATCCTGGGCTTTCGAAGCGGATTGAAAAGCAACGGACAAGAGTAAAAAAACAAGTATTTTATACATGCCGAAGGATTTTTACAGATTATTCAAATTTAACTGGCGCCCGTTTTGTCCAATTAAGTAATTCCGGTGCAGGACAGTACTGTAATTTATGTACAGTGTTTGGATAACTTCGCCGCCGGGAAGCTGAATCATCTGATTCTCATTTGTAATCGCGTTATACAAAAGGATAATGCGGTTATTTTCCGGATCGTAATACCGAAAGCTCACATAAGGGATATCAAAGCTGTTTATTAATGAAAAATCAGATGCTTTGCGGATTTGAAGGTGCGTAAGCGTACAAATGACCACCTGATCCAACTTCGGATTTGAAAAGAAAAAGGTTGTCCCCCAACTTTGTTCGGCGAATTCCTGCTCGCCAATCAGGTCCAGTTGATTCCCGTTAATCTGATAATATCTGTAATAAGTGTTGTTTGCTGTGTACCTGACCAGGATTTTTTTTCCGTCAGGTGAAATACGTCCCCTGCCGGTACTTTTCGCAGAGGCAATCAGAACCGTCCGGTCCATAAAATCATATACCATGATCTTTTCTCCTGATGTTGCAAAAAGAATTTTAAAATCAGAAGATACCGTGATATCATAGATTTGGGAGAGATCGTAGTCAATTTTCGTGATGTCAACGCTTCCCAAACTGTTAAAACCATTTATATTCCACGCCTGCAGCAGGTTTCCTGCCAAGGTATACACTACGTCTCCATTCGGAGAAATACGGTATGCCCTTAGCTTAACACTGCCAAAATCCAGGGAATCGATTCTGATCCCCTTATCATGGTCAAAAAGGACCAATCTATTTCCGATGTTCATTAACGTGTTGTTACTGCCCGGTACTTGTTTAGTGAGTTCATGTACTGGTATCGGATCTCCGAGGACGACCTTTGTTTCAGCCGGTTCCAGCCCGCTGAAACTATAGTTGGTGTTGGACGTTTTTGGCACATACTGAAGTTTTAACCGGACATCCGCTCCGAACAGCAGGTTTTTAAGGGCCAAAGCTTCTTCTCCTAAAGGAAAATGCATTTCATTTTCAGATGAATTAATATCATCACGTACAATCCTGTAATAATCCAGCCGGTTGGGGTTTTGAGTGGGGTGCCAGGTAACAGTAGCTTCAAAGCCACCATTCCAGGTTGCAGATATAGGCCCTGGTAATTGTGAGTAATGTTTTCCTTCTCCCGGATAGCCGTTCAGGAAGACGCTGTAATAGACTTTTTCTCCTTCCAGGTATCCCGCATCGAAATATTCGTTTGTTTTTGGGTCTGCGATAACTGCTAAATCAATCACATTCAAATCAAAGTCCGCTACTTTTTGCACCGTATAATTTTTAAAGATGCCATGGTCAAATTTTTCCCATCTGATAAAAGTTCCTCCGGGCTCAGGTTCAACACTTAGGATTTTGAGTGGTCTGACCGGAGTGTGATCAACGATAACAGGCCAAAATAGCTGATAAAGGTAGCCTTCTCCCTGCAGCTTATCGGCAATACTTCCTGACCCTGAAGAGGTGAAAACCTTTATTTCAAGACGGTGCAATCCATCATCGTACGGCCGGGGGTCCAGTTCTGCGTGCAGCTGTGTGTCTAAACTATAGTCGCGTTCAAATAATAATTTATCGTCGAAATAGAATTGTACCCAATGGACTTTCCTCGGATAGGCATTAAACCTGTACGTGATTATGGCGGGTTCAGCCAATTTCAGTGTATCCTTTTCGGGGGTCAGATCAATTTCCATCATTGGGGCAATTTCAGAAGGTTTCTCGATGACTGTTTCGGGAATATTTCCGGGACTGAACTCGCATGAGCTTATGATTAACAGCACAGACATGGAAAGTAAAAAACCAATAGCCTGGTTAAATATGCGTTTTAAAAATAAGTCGATTGTCATCTGTTTGGAGTGTTTTT
>CAZOYZ010000704.1:0-2563 GCA_964584045.1 uncultured Prolixibacteraceae bacterium
ATTTATCCACCCCCACCAGCAAAGGTAAAATACGGACAATCGCATCCAGTAAATCATCGACATTGTCATAAGCCTGGGCAGCCTCGGCTACCTGCAGCATGACGGTGGAAGCCCAGGTTTTTTCGAACAAATCGTCAAACAGATCCGCGTTTTCAATGGCCACGGCGATGGAGTCGGCTAAAATTTTTAACACCATGATGTCGTTGTCATGGAAAGCATGGGGGTAATCGCGGATGATCTGCAGCACTCCCAAGGGTTTCTCATTGCTGATCAAGGGAAGGCATAACTCGGAACGCGCTCCTTCCAAACCTGCCACAGCCCGGTATCGGGGATCGCGCTGAACATCCGTGGACAAGATCTCATGTTCGCTTTCCGCGCAAATACCGATAAGCCCTTCGCCCGGCGGTATACCTTCCCCCATATTCAATTCAGTTAACTGATCAGCCGTCAAGGGTTTGCCGGCGCTGGCCTGAACCGATAGTGTCTTGCGGCTTTCTTCAAATGTGTAAATGGCAACAAAGTAAAAATGAAAAGTTGCCTGAACCAGCTCGACGATCTTCCGGAAAAGCTCGGCTGTGCTGCGGTAACGCGTGATCTCAAAACTGACATTCCGCACCAGAGAAAGCTGGTCATAGCGCCAGTCTTTGATTGCCGAAAGCCGTGCAGTATCCAGAATGGTTGCGATATACCGCCCTGCATTCCGCAGAAAATCCCGATATTGGAGAGCTAAAGTAACTTCTTCTTTAAAAGTAAAGCGGATTTTTCCCAGGGCGATCGATTTTACCGTTAGCGGAACTTCGTAAAATACGCAGGTCTCGTTTTGACTTTCTGCTTCATCGTCAACAGTGATTTCGTCATCGAACTGCACCGGAAAACCAACAGTTTCACGATTCTCAACGGTTTTGAAAGGTAAGGGTTCGAAACGCCGCAACAGCCACAATTCGATTTGAGCGCCGGTCAGCCTGTTCAATTCCTGCTTGAGATAATCCGCCTGTTCGGCAAGATTGCAACGTGAAATCAACCCCTCCCCCACCTCGAACAAATGGCGCCAGGTGTTCTGATTCAATTCAAAAGGCGCCGGATTCATGGTTATTCCTGTCTTTCAGTTGGTTGTTCAGGTTGTTCTTCGGGTTCTTTGTTCGTTTTGACCATTCGCAAAACGTTGCCGCCCTGTCCGTTGAATGTAAATTCCACTGAATCCATCAACGATCGCATGAAGTGCAGTCCCAGGCCTCCTTGCTTGCGGTTATTCAGGTTGGCTTTCAGGTTCGGCCTCTTCACGGTTTTAGGATTGAAAGCCTTTCCCTGGTCGCGCATAACCACCTCGAGCTTACCCGGAGAAACCTGGTAGGAACATTCAATCTCACCTTTGCCTTCGCCCTCATACGCGTGGTCAATGATATTGGAAGCTGCTTCATCCACCGCCAGTTGAACGTCGTAGATGGATTTCTTGTCCAACTCAGCTTCCTTGGCAGCCTCTGTGTAAAAATCGCGGATATCATCCAGGCTGGAAAACTTGCCCGGAAAAGCAATCGATCGCATAAGTAAAAACTAAAAACTCCCCACAGCTTTGGCGGTATCGTCGTAGATATTGAAATACGGGATAAAGCCGGCCAGGTTCAAGGCATCGCGTACTCTTTGAGAAACTCCGGACAAAACCACCTCGCCGCGATTGAAGCGTTTACATTTCTTCTGCGCATTGACTAAAACCCATAAACCTGCGCTGGAAATGAAATCAACGCCGCGTAAGTCCACGACAACTTTAAAATTGCCCTGGTCGATAATCCCGTTCATTTTCTGCTGCAGGTCAGGCGCGGTTGAACTATCGATTCGTCCTTCCACCGTGAACAATACACAGCGTTTCAATGATTCATGCTTGATTTCCATGCTCATTTCTCCCGTAATCTCTACTATGTCGGCAGATTATAACACGCGTACTTTAGTTAGGGCCTTACTAATGAACAGGTTGCAACCACCGCCAGTCGATCCATAATTTTTCCGGCTGAAAGTAATTAATATCTTGTTATTTAGGTGCATTATGGTAAAATGCTTACCTTGTCCTTCATATCGGCATTTGGTATAATCGGATGGTTGTACCTTAAATAGTCAATATCGACTGCCGACGTAGCTCAAACGGCAGAGCAACCGCCTTGTAAGTGGTAGGTTATGGGTTCAATTCCCATCGTCGGCTCAGTTGTGAACGAGCAAGTGGACGTTAAACGGAAGATCCTAGCGTCCCACTTGCATGCCTGCAACTGGCAGTTTTGGGCGGTTACCCAAGTGGCCAAAGGGGACTGACTGTAAATCAGTTGGCAGAAGCCTTCGGAGGTTCGAATCCTTCACCGCCCACTGGCTGCAAAGCCGAAACCGGGTAACCGGGTTTTACGGGCAAGTAAGCCCTCATAGCTCAGACGGTAGAGCACGTTCTTGGTAAGAACGGGGTCATGGGTTCAATTCCCATTGAGGGCTCAGACCGTCAAAAGTAATTATCATCTTTAGGAGAAGAAATATGGCAAAGGAAACATACGATCGAACCAAGCCCCATATGAACGTGGGAACCATG
>CAZOYZ010000705.1:0-2557 GCA_964584045.1 uncultured Prolixibacteraceae bacterium
TTATGCTAAAGTTACAATTCTTTGATCATAAAATAAAAAACTTTGAGACTTAATTCATCAACTTTAATTCTTAAAAAAGATGGAAAAAAATTTTGAAAAGATAGTCTAATTGACTAGCATTGCTAAACACAAGAAAGAGAATTTGTTAAAGATCTCCCAACAGGAACAGTGGTAAGAGCATTGACCATATTATTCGTACTTGTCCTCGTTTTCGCCGGTTGTGATTCCACTGAGAAGAAAAGACAGGCATACAAGGGCATCATGGATATGACCGGTTATGATCTTCAACGGGGGAATCTTGTGGAGTTAAAAGGCGAATGGAGGATCTGGTGGGACCAATTTCTGCGGCCAGGCGATTCGGTCGCATCAGAGGGAGTCTTGATCAACGTTCCCCGTCGCTGGAATAATCTTCCCTGGGATGAAGGACATCTGCCCGGTTACGGAAAGGCAACCTACCAGTTGACTCTGACTTTTGATGAGCAAAACATAAGAGAATCTGACCAAAGGCATGTAGTGGGATTAAAAATCAGGGATATTCACTCGGCTTACCGGTTGTTCATTAACGGCAAGCATGTTTTTGATAAGGGAAATGTGAACGAGGGTCCTTCATACAGGCCTCTCTTAGGACATGAGACCGTTTTTTTTGAAGCTGATACTTCGGCGATGGTGATTACCATTCATGTAGCCAATTACACTGATCCCCGTCAATCCGGAATGGATGAAGCGATTATTTTTGGGCCGGCGAAGCTAGTAGAAAAGAACCTGCTGAAAAATAATTATTTGTATGCGCTTTCTTTTGGTGTTTTGTTTATTTTGTTTTTCTACCATTTGCTATTGTATTCTTTCAGGACCAGGGACACTGTGAATCTGTACTTTGCAATAGCTTGCTTTCTGTTGTCAGTTCAGTCAGTATTCATGGGGGAAAAAGCTATTTATTATCTGTTCCCTAACCTGAATGCTAACCTGTACATCAACATCCTGATGGCTTCGTTGTTGGCAGTCGCCTTTTTGTTCATGTATTACAACAAACTATTTCCTGATGAATTTCCCCGGCCGGTCGTCCTTATTGTAACCTGTTTTTACAGCCTTGAGTGTGTCTATTATCTCTTTTGTCCGTATACCATGAATATAGTTGCCGAAGTGAGCTATACGGTGACGCTGATTTTGGCTATTTATGTTTTCGTTGCCTTAACGGTGGGAGTGGTTAGAAAAAGAGAACATGCTTTACTGATTTTTGCAGGGACTTCTTTTGTCATTCTGGCCGGGGTTAATGATACCCTGCATGCTTTAGAAATTGTTTATACCGGCTATTTTACTCCTGTAGCCTTCATCATATACACGTTTAGCCAGTCTGTCCTGATATCATTCAAGTTTTCACAGTCATTCAACAAAGCCGAGGAATTGTCGTTTGAATTGGAGTCGCTGAACCAGAAATTGGAAGGACTAGTCACGGAACGTACCCGCGATTTGGAAGAAGCCAATAAAAATCTGATCAGGTTAAATACCACCAAAGATCGTTTTTTTTCCATTATTGCACACGACTTAAAGGGCCCGGTTGGGACAGTAAATTCAGCGCTTGAACTGGCTATTTCTTCAGATCCCCCGGAAGAGACCCGAAGGGATCTTCTGACGATTATTTACCAGTCAACCGGAAATACTTACAAACTGCTTGAGAACCTGCTGGAATGGGCACGTCTGCAACAAGGAGAGATTCATTACAGACCGGTAGTCGTGAAGATCACTGAAATTGTAGAACATGTTGAAAAGTTATTAGCTGAATCCGCACAAAATAAAGGAATTATACTAAGCAGCGTAGTCGATGAGAACCTGAAAGTTTTGTGCGATGTCAATATGATCCAAACAGTTTTGCGAAACATGGTGAGTAATGCGATAAAATTCACACCAACCGGAGGGAAAATTTGGATCAAAGCATCATCCGGTAAAGAAGAAAAGGTGATCGTAAGTGTTAGCGATACAGGCATCGGGATGTCAGAAATTTTGATCAATAAACTGTTCAGGATTGATGAAAAAATTACCAGTAAGCAAGGTACTGAAGGGGAGGCCGGCACTGGCCTGGGGCTGATTATATCCCATGAATTTCTTGCTAAACATGGAAGTGAGATCAACGTTGAAAGTAAACTCAATTCAGGCAGCACATTTTCCTTTTCGTTAACGAGAGTTCGTTGATCAGTTTTTCAGACTTTTTTAAAAATGAACCTGTTCTTTCCGGATCGTTGCATCAGAAGGTATTTTTTTGCGAACGGGTTTATCATTTTCCCTGGAATTGATCATTTAGTAATATATTTGAAGTGTTATTGGTGATCCCGATGGACGAAAAATACCTGATAGCTGGTTTAAAGGATAATGATAAGATCGTATTCGATCATATTTTCAATCATTATTATTCCGGGCTTTGTACCTATTCCCTAAGATATATCTCCGATAAAACGATCGTTGAAGATCTGGTGCAGGATTTTTTTGTTTCACTCTGGATGAAAAGCGGTCAGTTAAATATCACCACATCCTTAAGGTCGTACTTGTTTACATCGGTCAGAAA
>CAZOYZ010000706.1:0-2548 GCA_964584045.1 uncultured Prolixibacteraceae bacterium
TCAAGTATTTCAAGGGCCGGGTGAGGTCGCTATCCGGCAGAACGCGGGAATGGCTCGGGGAGCCGGAAAGGGAATGGGGGTTGTTATGATTAAAAGAATATTATGCAGTTTTGTCTTTGTGTTGTTGGTGGTTCAGGGAGTCATGGCCGTGGACCGTATTGAATATAGCGCCTTACAGACCGGCGATGCGCTGATTATCAGCGGACGTGCTGAGTTTCACGGAATCACCATTACGGGTGACGGTACGAATGCAGTCACCGTTGATATTTACAATAACATTGAAAAGTCGGGAGAAAAGATAACGCCGACGCTCAATTTTTCCCAATCGGCCACGTCAAAGACACAGGCATATAGCGTGAACCCTCCGGTGCGGTGCAATACGGGAATATATGTGGATATCACGACATCCGGGACAGCAAGTTACGTCATTTATTTTAGCCGGTATTAAGGGGGATGATCATGAAAAAATTAATTCTGATTGCCTGGATAATCGCTTTATTGGCGGTTTCAGCCTTCGCCGGACCCTCAATGCAGACCGGCTCGAACTACAACCCCTCTGCCGTAGCGATAACGGGGGGGACGATCAGCGGAGTTAGCGTGACTGTTCCAGATTATCAATATCTTCCGGTGTCTGACGGGATGTCCTCTGTTCTTGTTGCGCCGGATGCAGCGGCCACTATTCAGGGGCCGGTAGGTTCTCAGCTCTTGGTTAACGGGACAAATGCTGTATGGACGCAGGGAGCCACGCCGTTTGATACCCTGACGGTCAATGCCAACCACATAGATATTGATTCGATCGTTTACAGTTCAACCGGCACTCAGACCGCTACTTCTAATTCAATAACCATTGTGACCGGGAAACTCTATCGACTTCTGGCGACGGAAACCCATACGTCCGGGGCGCACATTGTTATATCAGGAACAGGCGGTTTTCCAACCACTACTTTAGCCGCAGGAGCGAATAACATCTATTTCAGGGCAACAGGTAACGCTATTGTCCTTACGATCACTGCCACAGCCGCATCAAATAATGCCTGCACGTTTACCCTTTATGAATATTCCAGACCGGCTATCGCTAGGGATTACAGCAATACGACTCAACAGTCCCTTGTTTTTGATTGGATGCCACCCCTTGACTGGAACTCAGGCCCGATCACATTTACCCCCTATGGAGTCGTAACGGCAGCTACTCCACCCGCTAATAATGAAACGGTCATCATGTCCGTATCGGGTTTTTGCGTGCCAACATCAGGAAGCCTTTCCACGGCAACAGGAACGGCAGTTACCAGCACGTTTACGGCTGATGCCACATATGCTCGATATGACGAATGGAAAGGTGCGGAAACAAGCGCAATTACACTTGCGGGCGCATTGGCTGGTTCAAAATGCCGGATTATGGTTGATCGGTTGACATCAGATACTTATGAACAAAAAATTGGTTTAACGGGCGGGAATCTATCATTTACGCGAGTTCTATCCGCATTGGAACCTGAAACCGCAACGTATTTAGCCCTTCCGAGTCCATTGCTTTCTTCATCTACAGCAAACTCGTATATTAAAGCAGTCAAATATGGTTCTGGCGTCGTGATTTCCGGGATGACGGTCAATATATCAAACGCCACGGGGGCTTTGTTTCTGACAAATCCGTCCGTCGATCTTCGCTGGCTAAAAGGATTTTACCTCAACCTCAACGACGGTTCAAAGAATTTCAAAGTGCTAGTTGGCAATGCAGGAACTGGGGAATCGCTAGGTTCAAACATCCTTGCTTCTTACGACCTGACTTCTGGATGGAATGCTACCGGATGCTCCATAACCTCTGCCAATTCATTCACCCTGACAGCCGCATCTGGTGGCCCCAGTAAAGTAAATACTGTGACCGCTGGTGCATTATACAAAGGCTCGCTAACATCAACACAGTCTCTTGGTGGTACGACGAGAGTAGATTTAGGTAGTTCAATGTCAGGTATCAATAATGGGCAAAGTGACATTTATAGAACGGCCCCAACAACTTATGCTGAATTTTATAACACAGCAGGCGGGATTGACAATCTTGTTACGATTACTGCGGTTAATCTTCAGCCAGTCCTTACTCCGTCAGCTTTGGGAGCATTATTTTCAACCCCCACTGTCGATGCTGGTTTTAATTACAATGCAGCGAGCTACACGGCCACCGCCACGAGGAATTAACCATGTTTGTTAAATACGTCACTCTTGAAGAAGCAGAAGCGGCAAAGAAAGCACAGCAAAAAATCATTGACGGTGAAAGCCGAAAACAGCTGATGATTATTGCTCCGCCGATTCCAACTTGGGACGGGAAATTTGCGATCCCGAAAGAAACGGAATTTGAACACGGCGGAGAAGTTGTGGCGTCCATTGACCCGCCTGTTGAGGAATAAGGGCGGGGCTGTCTGATCTGGTCGCACAAGGTAACTGGTTGCCCCAAGTACGAATATAAAAAAGGGAGGGTAAAGTCAAATGCAACCTGATTGGGCAGAACATGCAGTTTCTATTGTAGTTGTTGCGGGATTGATTATTGGAGGTATTGCTA
>CAZOYZ010000707.1:0-2545 GCA_964584045.1 uncultured Prolixibacteraceae bacterium
TCTTGCAGTTTGCCCAGGATCAACCGTTGCCCATCGCCCGGTCCACCGCTGTCCGGTGGCGGACCTGTGTTGCTCTTTCGTACTGTTCCGTAAAAATGATCGCTCAGCCGGACTAACCGGGCATGAAAGTTACGGACGAATGCACGCTGCTTGTTTTCACTGTCGGTCAAATAAAACGTGCGGGTAAGCGAGGTAGTGATCTTTTCCGTTTCCCGTTGGACGATTTGTTCAGTCGTTTCGCGATCTGCAGCGTTGTTTCCCGAAAATACATCCTTAAGCAGATCGACATATAAGGCTAAATTGTTTCTCATACTTTCTTAGATATGAAGATCATGGCTCTTACTAAACAGGAATAAAATTACTGAAAAATATGATTGATGTCAATATCCGCCACTCCTTAAATCTGGCTTGCTGAATAAAGCATGATGAAGCTCCTAAAATCTGGCAATATTCATCACCAAATATCATCCAATAAAACTAGTGTGCCCTTCTTAAGCTATACTCTTCCTATACTCGCCTCCCAATTCCCCGATAAAAAGAAAGTCGTATCGCTGATACGACAATTAAGCTGGACGCATATTTCGGCACTCATCCCAATCGAAGATTCCTTAAAACAAAACTTTTATATCCAGATGTGCATTCACGAAAAATGGAGCGTACGTACCTTTCGTGAACGGATTAATTCAATGCTTTACGAACGTACAGCCATAAGTAATCAGGGATTTATTCGCTGCCTGTGCCTTCGATTGTTTGCTTTCGACTAAACATGATAATTCAAAGTAATACTTTTATCTTACATGATAATTCAAACCCAATGTAGCGTTTTTTTTAGAGATTGCAAAAGACCTGGAAAGCTACTATATTTGTGCAAATTAGAAATGTGATTTATGATATGCAAAAGCTACTTACAAGAAATATAGAATCGTTTGTAAATGAGAATTTAAGCATTTTTCCTGCAGTTGTCATTTTAGGTCCCAGACAATGCGGAAAGTCGACTTTGGTGAAAATGCTCTACCAACAATCGGAAGCATATCTGTATCTGGATCTCCAGAACATGGATGATCTGAATAAACTGCGGGAACCAATGCTTTTTTTTAATGCAAATCAGGATGTTACGATTTGCATTGATGAAATTCAGTTGTTACCTGAACTTTTTTCCGTATTGCGCAGTGCCATCGATAATAACCGTCGTGCGGGACGATTTATTTTGCTTGGATCGGCTTCACAAAACCTGATTCAGAAAACGTCCGAGTCATTGGCCGGAAGGGTGGGGCTTATCGAACTTACCCCTTTTACCATTAAGGAAGCTGAACCTGCGTCTGATTTCGACCTGAATAAATTTTGGCTGCGTGGTGGCTATCCGGACAGTTACCTTGCGTCGTCAGATCAGGGAAGTATATTATGGAGAGAAAATTTTATCCGTACGTATGTAGAACGGGATATTCCCCAATTAGGATTTCAGATACCTGCATTGCAACTCCGCCGTTTACTGACCATGTGTGCCCATATTCAGGGGCAACTGTTCAATTCTTCAAAATTAGCAGAATCACTAGGGGTAACATACCAAACAGTCCGTAGATATATCGACCTGATGGAACAGACATTCATTATTCGTTCGTTACCACCATTCGAAAAGAATATCAGGAAGCGTTTAGTGAAGTCTCCCAAAATTTATGTGAGGGATAGCGGACTATTGCACCGGTTGTTACAGGTGGATGACTTTAACAGCTTAATCGGTAATCCGGTTTTTGGCGCTTCGTGGGAAGGTTTTGTGATCGAGAATATTATCGCTTCATTAAGGGATTGTAAATTTTCTTTTTACCGGAGCGCTACCGGTGATGAACTGGACCTGATTATCGAACGGGGAAACCGTGTCGTGGCAGCAGAATGCAAGGCCTCTTCGGCTCCCCAGGTAACAAAAGGCTTCTGGAATGCGATCGATGCTGTACAGCCGGATAAAACCTATATTATTGCGCCCGTATCTTCAGCCTATCTGTTCAAAAATAATGTGGAAGTTTGCGGACTGGCTGATTTTTTAAGGCGGGCGGAAATATAATTGCTCTGTCTGCAGAATGCCTTTCGATTTTACCACCTCCGGCTGTCCGTTACTCTTGATTGAAAATCTGTTTTGACACGGAATGACTAACCGGATAAGCCCGTTGGGTGCCACCAGCATCCTGTCCTCGGTTTCAAGTAAACTCCTGTTACTCTCAAAAAACCAGATGTTTTCGATATAGCCTTTCAACGGATAGGGAATATCGATATGCTGAACCCTCATGACGATAAGGTTTTGACGTGCTGATATTAAGCAAATTACGTGCCACGTTAACGCTGAGCGGAGTTTGCAGAATTTTCATTTTTCAGCATCTGAGCCAATCTTGACCATTTTCCTAAAGGCAGGAAAATGGTATTGCACTCTACCCATTAGTTCCGGCTTAATAGCTCTCTCTAACCCGATTTAATGAACAGAGTTTACGTTAACAGGTGCAACCGGCTTTAATTGAACCAATAAGATAGTTTCATCACCAGTGCGCGATTGCGGGAA
>CAZOYZ010000708.1:0-278 GCA_964584045.1 uncultured Prolixibacteraceae bacterium
GTCACGTTTCTTTTCTGGATCGATCCGTAACCGATAGCCACGACTTCTCCAAGGCCAATGCTATCTTCTGTCAGCACCACATTAATGACGGTTCTCCCGGAAACAAGCACCTCCTCGTTTTTCATTCCGACAAACGAAAAAACAACGACGGCATCTGCCGGGACATCCAAAAGGGTATAATGCCCGTTCTCATCCGTAATTGTTCCCTGACTGGTTCCCTTAATCACGATCGTAGCTCCCGGGAGAGGACTTCCGGATGAATCGGTGACCCTGCCTGA
>CAZOYZ010000708.1:288-2531 GCA_964584045.1 uncultured Prolixibacteraceae bacterium
ATCTTATTCTTTTGGGCAATCTGATTTGTCAGAATGATCTGACGATTTTTAATAATGTATCCCACGTCTGTGTTTTCAAACAGACGATCCAGTACGTTTTCAATTTTCTCATCCTTGCATTGAACGGTCACTTCCCTGTTGACGTCGATCAGCTTATTATTGAACAGGAAAAAAAACTGACTTCGTTGCTCAATGGCATTCAGAACCTCATTCACGGTAGTGTTCTTCATGTCCAACGACAGTCTTGCATCCTGGCTATATCCGCTTGAGGCGGCTGCCTGAATGAGAAACAGGAAGAACAAATACGATGTAAGTCTCATTTGCAGAAAAATTTTGCGACAGGAAAAATCGATATCTCCTAACCGCTTCGTTAATACTTTTTTTTTCATAAATTTGAATGATTTTCGTTATACGTTATGCTCTGGGAGCGTACTTATAATTTTAACCGGAAGGGGCTGGAATACCTTCCGGTTTTATTATTTTATTTTCACACTTATTTTTCCATAATTTCTACTTTTGATGTTCCATATTCATTTATGCCATCTGTTTTTCTCTCAGTGATCTTATAACTTATCGGCGATGTCAGGCCGATTAGTTCAAGAATATCATTAAGTCCTTCTTCTCTGAATGTGCCGGTAAAAGCATAATCCTTCAAACTTTCGTCTTTAATGACAATCTCTGCGTTGAACCACCGGCCGAGCTTTTGACAAACCACCTCGAGCGGATCATTTCTGAAAACAAATTTACCCGATCGCCATGCCACATGTTTATCGATGTTCCCTTCCTCCAGAAAAAACTTGCCGGAATTCAATTTATAGGTGATTACCTGTCCCGGATCAAGTGTATACTCACCCTTCTCCACACCCTCAAGAACTCTCGTCACTTTTACTTTTCCCTCCGTCAAAGCAGTCTCAACAAGATCCTCACCCGGATAGGCCATGCAATTAAAGGCTGTTCCCAGTGCCTGAACACGCAAGCTCCCAAGATCAACAATAAATGGCCTTTGCCGATCCGGGGTCACTTCAAAATAAGCTTCTCCTTCCAGTTGTATTCTTCGTTCATTCTCCTGAAAGTGGACAGGATACCTGATTTTCGTATCCCCGTTTAACCAGACCACAGTGCCATCAGGCAGCGAAAATGTTGAACGCAGGCCCGAAGACGTTTTGATTTCGTTCATAACAAGCTCCGCCGGGGCGTCCACGCGTTGCGACTGATGCGTAACGAATTGGAATACATTTAGTGCAAGGATGGGTAATAATAAGACTGCCGCGATTTTTTGCCAGTAATGGAACCAACCATTTTTTGCAGAATGTCTGCTAAGCTTTCGTTTCAGTTTAAGCCATGCCGATGAAGTGTCTACGCCTTTCATCAACTTTAATGCTTCGATTTGTTTAAGCACCTTCCCTGATCCGGCGACACGCTCTCTTAACGCTGCCGAACTTCCGGCAAGCTGCTCCAGTTGCCTGATCTCATGCTCCGAAGCCTCACCCGATAAATACCGGCAGAAAAGGATTTCTTCGATCGTTCTATTTTGTCTTTGGTCGCTCATTTTCTCCCATTTCAAAACCAAGACGATCAAAGGCCAAGAATTACGTGCTCAGACCAACCTTTTTTTTAGAATTTTTGAATTCTGATCAAAAAACTCAGGATTCATCACGACTCCCGTTGATCACCAGCATCATCAAAAAAGAAGGGAAACAGGATTTCAATTCATTTTTAAGAATACTGATCGCCTTACTGATATGCCATTCGACCGTACGGACGGAAATGTTTTCCTGTTTGGCAATTTCGGCTGGTTTTATTCCGTCGAAACGGTTCATTAGGAAGATTTTTCTGCACTTTTCCGGCAATTTACTGAGAGCTGCTTTGATCTGCTCATCAAGTTCTGATTCTACGAGAAAATCCGCCTCCTCTGTCAAATTCGAATGGAGATGGGTCAATTCACTCACAATCCTCTTCCCAACTTTTTTATGCTTTAAAAAATCAAGACTTTTGTTTTTTACAGCGGAAAAAAAATAACTTTTTATTGATTGATGAATGTTTATCTTCTCACGGTTAAGCCATAAATGCAGGAAGAAGTCCTGGACAAGATCTTCAGCCATATTCATGTCACCAACATAATTGAACGAAAAAACGACCAAACCGGAATAGTAGTAATGAAAGAGATAATCAAAAATTTTTATGTTGCCTTCTTTAAGTCCTTCCAATAAAATCCGTTCGTGTAAAATATCTCTGCCCATTCG
>CAZOYZ010000709.1:0-1331 GCA_964584045.1 uncultured Prolixibacteraceae bacterium
TCCAGAAGAAAATCTTCGGTCGTGTATTTCCTGTAACGTTGATAATCCATTTAGAATTTTTGTTTTCAACCAGAGAGGACGAGTTGAAAAATCTGGACAAAAAACAGGTAAATTTTTGTAAGGAGCTTGCAGAATAGCGTGATTGCTGCAGAATGATCAGAAAAAACAATCTGCGCACTTTGTGACTGTTTCTTCGATATCTGTTCTCATCGTTTTCAGGGAGCGGTAAACCGATTTGTAGCAGGAATCGACCGCGATTTCCAGAATATCGGAGATTTCCTCATAACTGAGTTCACAATCGTAGCGAAGATAAATGATCTCCTGTTGTCTGGCTGACAGGTTCACCAGGCTTCTTTTGATCACGATCTTCAGTCTGTTCGACTCCTCTTTTTCGGAAATAGCCTGTTCAGCACCTTGGTAATCATCAAATTGGTTATCGCTTAGCCGCCCGGCAGAGGAGAATCTTTTCTGCTCCTTGATATCGAGGAACAACTGTCGTCTGAAACATTTAAGCAGATATGCCTTTACGTTGATCACGAGGTTTAATTTTTTTCTTTTTTTCAACAGGTAAACGAAGATATTTTGTATGGAATCTTCAATAATCTGTCGGTTGCAGGTATATTTTAACCCCACGTAATACAGAAGGTTAAAATGATCATTGTAGATCAATGAAAAACTTTCTTCATTTCCTGTTGAAATAAAGGTTTCCCAGGCTTTACTGCTATCGATATCTGTCGTTTTCTTCATAAATCATTTCAATGCCGTTGAAAAAGATCTCCCTTCATATCTTGCGAATAAGATACGGATCATGGTAATGGCAAGCACCTTTTCTTCGGTCTCCTTTCTCCCGTTGCCGCAGTGGAAGCCTGCTCAAAGAGAACTCGTGTTTTCCAGATAAATGAAAGGTGCCGGTATTTGATCTTTGGCGGCCAAATACCCTTTCACGATCAAGTCGATCCTGCCATCACCATTAACATCACCGAACCTGATATCGTGCACATGGTCAGTGGAGAAATCATTGCTCAATGCCAGCATGAAGTCCTGCATAGCCTGGGGGAACACCGCCGCTGATAAAATGTTCCTTCCATTGACGCGTGGGGTCGACCGGTTGCTCATACCAATAAATACCTATGTTACGGTTAGTATACCAGTTTGCACACACGACATCCTTCCTCCCGTCTCCGTTGATGTCTGTTGCGAACATATCATGGACAGCATTATCTACGGTAGAAGTCCCGATATCGTATTTTGTCCAGAAAGCTCCCCCACCATTGTTTATAAAGAGATACCGCCCACTTATCAGATCATGCCAACCGTCATTACTCAACTAT
>CAZOYZ010000709.1:1431-2526 GCA_964584045.1 uncultured Prolixibacteraceae bacterium
TGTTAAAATCCTTATAACGGTCCCACGATGGTCCAATAACATCGAGATCTCCATCGTTATCCATATCAACCAGCTTAGTTCCAAGGTGCATTTCAATTCCCCTGTAAATCACGACTTCCCGAAAGTGTCCTTTTCCATCGTTTAAATAAATAAACGTCTTCAGGTCAGGCCCCTTGTGTTCACTGGTTACAATATCCGTATTACCATCGTTATCAATGTCTCCTACATCTAAATTATTTAAGGAGTAATGGTCTCCTAATTTTTGAAAGTCCCAAGGGTAACCAACTCCTTTATCTGAAACGTTAAATACAAAAACATCGGCAATTGGTTTGATTACATTCCATCGGTCTTCAGTGACAACAATTTCCAATCGCCCATCCTTATTAAAATCTGCAACCCGAACGCGATCAACAGGATACCTTGTATTACCCACCAAATATTTTTGCCAGTTTCCCTCCCGTTTCCCGGGATTTTTATACCAATGCAACAAAGTGGCCAAACCTTCTTTATCATTTTCAGGAATATCGCCACAAACCAAATCAGGAAATCCATCCTTATCGATATCCCCAATGGCAATTCCTTCATCCGATCTTGCATTTGTTATCTTTAGTAATGGCCAATTTCCCTCCTCCGGATGCACAGGTATCTCAAACATGTGCGTACCTGACCCTGTGGAAAGAAGAATTTCAGGTTTCCCTCCCGGGATCATATCTGTAACCTCGTAACCCTGACTGTTCATATCTACACAAACAGGAACTTCTCCAATTTTAATTGCAGTCCATGAGGATGCACCGGGATCTTTGGTTTTTAACCAATATACGTTCGGTAGCGCCTGTGCTATTATATCTAAATATCCGTCGTCATCGACATCAACAAAGGCAAAGCCGTCAACCTTAAGGGGAAGTTCAGTTCTCGTCCATTTCTCACTTAGGTCATTCCCGGGATTGCGATAAAGATACCAACCACATAAAATGTCTTTGTAACCGTCATGATCGATGTCAGCCGCATCAAGCCCCATAGGTCTCAACCAGTTGAATTTTCCCGTTCCCCCATAGGTTTCCCGTATACTGTCAATCTTAACCGGGGTCCACCGAT
>CAZOYZ010000710.1:0-2518 GCA_964584045.1 uncultured Prolixibacteraceae bacterium
CGTTGAGCGTTGCGCTTTGGATATACCGGTTCTCCGCGGAGTTATCGCGGGCTTCGATGACAAAGGCTTTTCCCATATTGGTACTGGCGCCAATAAAGGGGTTCACGTAACCGGCAGGTTGACGCACACGTCCGGAGCAGCCTGTCAGAAGAGCAATCATTAGCAAAATAGCGCCGGTTCTGACTTCAATCGAATTCGTTTTCAGCATCTAGTTTGGCTTAGGTTATTTTTCTTATCGTTGATGCAACTTTTGAAACTGCTGCAACAATTCCGGAGACATGTCTGCCTTCCGTTTCCATTCATCGCTCCCGATAACGCCCGCTTCGGAATAGTCAAACGGCCTGAACTTTATCTTTCGGGCAATGGCCTTGTTCCTGAAACGAAAATCAGAATTCTTCGGGTCCATGAAAAGCGGATCAACCACGACAGCGTGCGCGTCCCTCCCCAACTTCTTCCATTCCGCGAAGGAATGACCGTAAAAAACCGGCGCTTTGCCGCGCGTATCCCAGTAACAGTTATAATCATACAGAATATTGGCTTTCTGAAAATCCTCCTTGCTTCTGAACGTGATCAGGTCGCCCTTGTCAAAATAGATGATGTTGTTGGTAAACGAATACGACAAATGCTCTTCCCGCCGCGAAAACTGTATCTGATAAATGCGATTGAACGCAAAAATATTGTTGCGGATCTTGTTTTCCTTTCCGTAATGCTGGTGGAAACCTGAGCTCTTACAACTGTACACCAGGTTATTCTCCATCACGATACCACAGGCACCCTCGTCCGTGTATAATCCCCATCCGCCGTAGTCGTACGAATAAATATCATGAATCACATTGTTGTGCACGGTCGTGCCTTCGGAAGCGCCCAGCAAATAAACACCCCCCATATCACAAAGCTCACCCCAACCGAGGTGGTGGATATGATTGTAGGCAATCGTGTTTCGTTTTGTCGGACTGTGCGAATAGCCCCATACCCACCCGGCCGACACCCCCGAGTAACGGAAGTCGCCGATATCGTTGTGCGTAATGTGGTTGTCACTGCCGTTAAAAATGATGACTCCTACCCCCGGCGGAAATACATATCCGCCATGCTGGATGATGTTGTTATGGACCGCAATCTGTTGGGTTAACCCTTCTTCGGAAGGAATTGCCGTGGTTCCGATTTTCACACCGCCTCCTCCCAGGTCATATAAATGGCAATGTTCGATCCTCGCGTGACGACACTGTTCCCTAAACCAAATACCGTGGGTGCCCGTGTGTGCGATGTCGCAATTCAGGAAATCAATGTGCTGCGCATGATCGAGCATCACGGCAGCCTGGATGGATACGGCAGCCTGTGGGTCCGTGTAGCCATGCGGCGGCGTAAGGTAACCCGCCACCTCAAACCGGATGTTTTCAAAGCGAATATGCTGTACCGGACAATCCGGTTTCCCTTTCACGGAAATGAACTGTTCGGTCACAGGCATCAGACAGTGTGTCCGATCCGGTGTCTCACCCGGCATCGGAATATACCACAGCCAACCGTCGCTGTCCAAAAACCATTCGCCGGGCGCATCCAATGCCTTCCGGTAGTTCTCCACGATATACCGGCCATTATTCCTGATCCCGAAATCCCATGCCAGACTTTTCCCGGAGATATACCAACAACTGTCTCTTAATCCCAGGTAATCGGGAATTTTGCGGGTATAGGTCCAAAAATGGTTGAATGCCAGGACGACGTTCTCCAACTCGCCGGGAGCAATATCGTGCAGGATATGGACATCCTCCGCTGCAGGATAAATCCGCTGCAGGGCGAAATCCGGGACTTTCCCGTATTGATCCGCGTCAATCTTGCCCCGGCTCAGAGTGTCGGTTTCCGTGCGCCTGATTTTACAGAATTCCCCGCGATTGGGCGTCTGTGCCCTGAAACGCCGTTCGCCGTTGATATACAACTGCTCGAAGCGGAAGCCATACCGCGCCTCGGGGACAAACACCCGCCATAAATTGGGTTTGACCACTTCAAAGCGAGCCGCTTCGATGCCGCCGCAAATGAGGGGTCGTTCCTCCGTGGCAGCGGTATAGATTACAGGCATTTCCGCCGTACCGCCGTCTTCTTCGGTCAGCATAAAAGGCGCTGTCATCGTGAATATCCCGGGAAGAATCTTCACAAACAGCGTATCCTTTACAGTACCCCGCCGGCGCAGTTCCCGGATCCTGTCGCGTGCTACCGGCAACGAAGCCAACGGTTTTTCCCTTGTTCCGCTGTCCGCGTCGTTCCCTGACGGAGAAACGAACAGTTCCTGCCCCATTCCGTTGTGAAAGGCGAGGACTAACATCATGAGCGTTCCAGCAAATTTCTTCATCTTTCTTAAAAATAGCCGTTTGTTTCCACATCACCATATTTCAACGCGATCTCTACGCGCTTCACGATCAACGCATCAGCGCCAGTGCCGAAAGAAACCGTATTGGCACCCTGGTGCAGTGACGATACCGGAATTCATACTATTTCAATTCAATGTGATTCCGCTATTGATTCGGAT
>CAZOYZ010000711.1:0-2512 GCA_964584045.1 uncultured Prolixibacteraceae bacterium
CTCGGCTGTTCATAGATCCCGCTGCCTCTGCCCAGTTCGCACGGGTCATGATAAGCTACCTTTTCCGGCAATGAAGATACCGGGATCCGGCCTTGATGGACAAGATCAAGGAGAAATTCAGAATGATGCATCACGTTGACACCCGGCAGCGTGTAATCTTCACGGAACACTTTATAGCAGATCGGGCATGAAACCACCAGGGTTTTAGCTCCCGAAGCAAGTATTCTCTCCGTATTATTCGCGATCAGTTTTTTTGCCGCAGCGTACTGCCCGACCTGAATGAGAGGGCGTCCGCAGCATGGCGCTTTGTGCTCATCCATAAACCAAAAATCGACTCCGGCGTAATGGAGAAGTTGCTGCATCGATTTTTTGATCCCCGGTGTCAGGTGGGTCATACATCCGGCAAAATAAATGACTTTTGCCTGTGGGCTCGGTCCGTTGCAGAGATAATCGTATGAAGAATTATATTCCCTGGTTGAGGCAATTCGCTGGGTGATACGCAGATCATTCAAATCCAGTCCGACCGGACAATCTTTCTGACATCGTCCGCAAAGCAGGCAATTAAACAGCTGGTCGTCTTTCAGCCGCCTCCCCCGGATTTGCTTCAGCACGTAAACCGATTGCGAGTTTTTGATGTTGGCCTGGTTCATCTGGCAACTGTCGAGACAGATCCCGCAACGCGAACAGGAGAAAACCTGTACCCGCGTATAGGTATTCACTCCCTTTTTAAGCCGTATCCCGTATTTTCGCAGGAAGATCAGCAAAATTTCCACCGGGATGTGCATGTAACGTGAAACAGGCATGGCCGTAAAGAATACCCCCAATGAGACGGAATACGCCCACCATGCCGTGAGTTCGACCGGTTGAAGGGGAAAGAGTGAGGCCAGCATGTTGCCTGCCGGCTGAGTGAGGAAGCTTCCGTTGTGATGGATGCCTGCAGTGATGCTCTCAGCGGCCAGGCGGAGAGGGAAGATGAGCCACAGTGCAGTCAGCGCAATCCTGTCGCCGGCTTTCATCCTGGTCGTCTTCTTCATCCCGAAGAGGCGGCTGTGGAATCGCTTGTAATACGCCAGCATGACCCCTGAAAGCACAAACAACAGCAGAAAGTCCAAGACGGCAGCAAAGAACCTGCCCGTGAATCCTGCGGGAGGTGTCAGCTCTGCATACCTGAAAAAGATCGATTTCCAAAACGGGAATGCCAGGGAATGATAATGCACCGAAGCTTCAAGGTGACCCATTACAATGATCAGGAACCAGCCGAATGCCAGGCTCATGTGCATATACCCCAATCTCGTGTTTTTCCGGAAAATTTTCCGGTGAAGCAAACCTTCTGCAAAAACCTCCTTAACGGCCTGCATGGTCTTGCCGGAAGGCAATCCCTTGATGATCCTGATTTTGTCGGTCTTTGAAAGCCCGGTAATCCAAATAACGGAAACCACCGTCAGAAAACTGAAGATGACGAGCAATCCGATGATAAAAGGCAGGGCAAATGCGGGGGTTTCCATAGTTTACCGTTGAACTTCGTTTAACTTCACGATCTCTTTTTTAAGAAGCATAATGACATTGCGGATGTTGATCCCGCGGGGGCAGACCAGCATACATTTTCCGCAAAGCATGCATTTGTCAATTTCTTTGGCCAGGGAAACCGTCTCTCCCCGGCGAAGCAGCAGGTTTAGTTTCCGCACGTTGAAATCGATCAGTGTTCCCGCGTTGCAGGTGGCCGTGCAGCCTCCGCATGAAAGGCATACCCGGAACGAAGGTTCCTTCTCAAGGACTTCGTTGAGCAGGCGGCCGTCGAACTGGTCAAAGTCGATGGTGCGCGGCGGAATGATATGGAAACCAAACGTGTTCATCTGCCGGCTTCCTGAAAATATTGATGGATATCGATCGCGGCAGAACGGGCGTGTTCAAGGGTTTCATCAACCGTCATCGGGCCTGTGCATGTTCCGGCGAGGAATATGCCTTTTACAGACGAGCGGTTCTTTTTTAAATGGGGGTCGGCGACGTTCAGAAAACCGTTTGGTTCACGTTCCAGTCCAAATAACGCGGCCATTCCGGAAGTTTCCTTCCCCGGGATCATCCCGACCAGAAGGACCATCAGGTCGACATTCATTTTTAAAGGACGGCCCGAAAGCGTGTCTTCTGCTTTAATCACCAGGCTTTCGTCCTGATTTTCAGAAGCCTCGGAAAGCCTCCCGCGGATAAACTGGATGTTGTATTTTTCCTGAGCTTCCCGGTAGAGCGATTCAAAGGAAAGCCCGAACATTCTCAGGTCCATGTAAAAACAGAAAATTTCAGCATCCGGGAACTGTTTGGCAGTTTCGATCGCCTGTTTAACGCCTGTAATACAGCAGACCTTGGAACAATGATGATGTCCCGACTTTTCATCCCGCGAACCTACACAATGAATAAAGGCAATACGCTTTGGTTTCATCCCCTTTGAAGTGGTGAGGGTTTGACCTCTGCGCAGGATTTCTTCCAGATCGGCGGAGGTGATCACGTTTTCATAGAT
>CAZOYZ010000712.1:0-2505 GCA_964584045.1 uncultured Prolixibacteraceae bacterium
AGACAATAATAAACCTGGCAATATTTGCTTTGGCGATGTTACTATTTGCATATTTATCAATTAATGCATAAAAACAAAACTTAAACTGAATGAAAAAACTACGAATTGGATTGATTATCGTGGCAATTATAATCATCATTGTAGAATTGATATTAATTGAATATAAAAATTTGTTTGACTCAAAAAATATCGGGCCTTTTCTGGTAATGTTAAGTATGATTCTTTTGACAGGTAGTTTGATTCTTTCAATCAAACGTGACAAAGAACTTAATGAAAAAAACTGAAGAAAGAATGAAAATAAAAACAACCGCTAATAAATTGTCACATGGCAGGCGGGGTGTTTCTCGATTTGACAAGTCAAACCAGTGTTGCCATCTCCTGCGGGTCTGACAGGATTTCTCTTCGAAATCCCGCCCGATCACAAACAAGTGACCGCTAAGAGTAATTTGTTTGGATAATCTGATCTCATGATTATTTTTGTAGTATAATACAGAACAGTACAGAATGGAATAAATAAAAGACAAAGCATCTTTGTTCCCAGGCAATTTAATGTCTCTCTTTAACTCAGGAACTGATTATTGCGGGGAGAATAATGTTAACCTAAACAAGCTATATGAAAAAACAAATGGATCATCGATTTTTGAGGGCGGGCATTTCCCTGTTCGCGATAATAAGCCTTATTGGCTGCGGGGAGGACCCCGGGAAACTGACTGAAAACCGGCAATCGCTTCGTCAGCAGAATGTGGTGTGGACTTCTCCGTCAAAGGATTCAAACGGATCGATGCCTGTCGGCAATGGTGATATCGGACTAAACGCATGGGTGGACGAATCGGGCCGGATTTGCTTTTATATCGGCAAAACGGATTCCTGGGATGAATACGGTCAGTTGGTCAAGGTAGGCAAAGTGAGTGTGACCTGTGATCCTGCACTTGTCTTTCAGGGATCTGCCTTTAAACAGGAGCTGGATTTGCTGACCGGAACGATTCTGATCAGTACCAGCGGGATCCTTGACGGGAAAGAGGCTGACCTGAGGTTCAGGTTGTGGGTGGATGCCAATAACCCGGTAATTCAGCTCACCTATGAAAGTTCAGTTCCACTGAAAATGCAGGCCAATGTAGAGTTGTGGAGAACTGAAAACCAGGAATCGCAAGATCCGGTGTTCTTCAGCGACCTCATGCAGGACCCGTCTGACTTATCCGCCACGCGTAAACCGGTTATCAACCAGCCGGACTCTGTCATTGATGGATTAGAGGATAAAGTGATCTGGCTTCATCATAACAAAAAAACCGATGCCTTCGATTTTTTGGTTAAACACCAGGGAATGGCCGAATTTTATTCGGAAGATCCTCTGTTCAAACGGACATTTGGCGCATTACTAACCGGTTCGGGTTCGAGCCGGATCACTAATACCTCGATTGAAACAAAAGCTGACCGGAAAGGCCATCTTTCCGTTTATGTGCTCACCAGGCACCCGGCAGAGACTAAAGAGTGGATCGGGGAAATTGAAACACTGGCAACGCAGATGGAGAAGACCGGCCAGACGGAAAGAAGGCTGGCGCATGAAAAATGGTGGAGTGAATTCTGGGACAGGAGTTGGATTTATGCTTCGGCAGACAGTACGCCGGAACATCAGGAAACTGATGCCTTTATCGTTTCGCGTGCGTACACACTCCAGCGTTTTATAAATGCCTGCGGCGGAAGAGGCGCTTTCCCGATCAAGTTTAATGGTTCGATCTTTACTGTGCCCCCGGCAGATACGACGATCTCAAAAAATCCGGATTACAGGCGGTGGGGCCCGGGTTACTGGTGGCAGAATACCCGTCTTCCATATATGGGCATGTGTGCCTCCGGTGATCTTGAAATGATGAAACCGCTTTTTAAACTGTACGGAGAGGACATCTACAAAATCAGTAAACAGCGCACAAAGAAGAATTTTGGCATTGACGGAGTCTATTTTCCGGAATGCATGAATTTCTGGGGAACAAATTTTCCCGCCGATTACGGCCCGTTGCCCTGGGACAAGAGGGAAGACAAGTTGCAGGACAGCCGTTGGCATAAATGGGAATGGGTCGCGGGACCGGAACTGGTATTCATGATGCTCGATTATTATGACCATACCGGGGATCAGGATTTTTTGAAGAACAGGATTATCCCGTGTGCCAACGACATTTTTCGCTTTTTTGATGGTTTTTATAAGACGAATGAAAACAATCAACTGGTCATGCATCCTTCACAGGCTGCCGAAACCTGGTGGAATTGTACGAATCCCATGCCGGAGGTGGCAGGGCTTCACAGCATGACCAGAAGACTGCTAGCTTTATCCGACAGTCTGACCGGTGAACAGAATATAAAATTCTGGAACGATTTCAATGCCAAACTGCCTCCCCTCCCCTTACGTGATACACCATCAGGAAAAGCGCTTGCCCCCGCTGAAAAGTTTGATCAGAAAAGTAATGTGGAGAACCCGGAATTATATGCCGTGTTCCCTTTCCGGTTATATGGCCT
>CAZOYZ010000713.1:0-2505 GCA_964584045.1 uncultured Prolixibacteraceae bacterium
TATTGTCATAGGCTTCGTCGGGAATGTTCACCTGCCTGACTTCCATGCTTGTGCCTTGCTTAAGGGGATGCAGTTTAATGGTCACCACCGAAGGTTCTTCCTGATCTCCGAAATACCACTCCTGAACAATCTTTTGGTTTTTCACAAATTCCATGTTCCTTCCGCTGATACTCCCGCCCCACATGGAAAATTCCGAACCGGCAATATCTTCCATTTCCGCAGGCTCACCCGTCCATATCTCGATCATAGCCTTATTGGTCAAGGCATTATAAACATCTTTCGGATCTGCATGAATCTCAAAATACTTCTTAAAGTCTTTCATAATAGCGAGTAGTGAGTAACGAGTAGTGAGTAACGAGTAGTAATAAGTCACATCAACTCAATACTCACGACTCGCGACTCACGATTAATTATCCGATCTTCTTTCTCCGGTAAATCTTTTTATTCAACGTATAGGAAAAGCCGATTGAAATTAATTCTTTCATCTGCCATTTTGCCTTCAGAATTGGCTGATTGTCGTCACCCTTCCGGCCTGTATCAAACTTGGCATCATCATCGTAAACCAGATAATACCTGACATTCATATTAATAAACGTGCTAAGCTGTACGCTCAGATCATTTTCCCAACGGATATCAAATTTGCTTAACGGAGAAGCATAGTTAAGGAACATCTTGTATTTTGTATTATAGCTGATATCGGGCGTAATTTGCTTCGTCCAGATCAAATCAGTACTGAGACCGGTCTGCCAATAGGTGTTTTTACCTTCATCGATCCCGTAACTGATCGGATCCACATTGGCAGTATCCCTTACATACGTCATTTTTGCAGAGAAAGGAGACAATAACAGGGATAACTGCTTGTTGGGATTATAATCCATACCTAATTTAAGTACCAGGTAGGCAGGTGATAGGAAGGCTGAAATCGTCTTTTCCCTGTTGGGATACTTGTAGCCATTAAAAAATTGCGTACGAAAATCACCTTCTGCCGAATAATACCAGTTTTTAGCTGCTTTCAGTCCAAAACGGGAGACCAGTTCAACGGCATCGTCATTTTTTTCGATCCCGTCTCCTCCCGGTTTGACCCATCCATTGCGCAATTGCATGGAATTTTTCCAGGTAACATTATTTTTTGCATAATCTGCAGCTCCATTAAACACGAACAAAAATGCCAACGAATTGTCGCCACCCGCTTTCCAGTTGCTGAGGGCAGTCTGCGTAAAACCCAGATTAGCCTTTCCGGTTAATGTCCACGGGGTAACGATACTGTACCGTTGCTGAACCTTTCTCAGAGATGATTCCGCCTGAAATCCGGGGAGGTTAATATCCTTGGTTTGCCGGCGTACAAAGCGGGAAAAAGTCACCCCGTCATCAATCAGTAACCGCATGGAATTCTTACCGGTGTTCTCCACTTTGACCCCTAACGAATCATTTTGTTCATTCTTGATAAATATTCTGCTAAAATAAGGATCGTCATTTCGCAGCCACATCCGGACTGAATCCCCGTCCGAATTATGCACCCAAACCGACACGGAATCTTTGGCCGCGTATGAAGCAAGTATCTCCAATACGTTACTGACCGAATCATTCACGGCCTTCATGACAGAGTCATTAAACTGAACCAGCCTGTTATAGTTCTCTCTGCGGACCGAGTCGGCAAATTCTTTCCGGATCCGTCTCGAATAGGCCTCAATATAGTCGTTACGGTAGGCATTGCTCACTGAATCGATATAATGTTTCCTGATCTTGCTGTTATACTCAATCCTTGCTTTTTCCAGAAGGGCCCGTTTGGCGCTGTCCAGACGCTGTATCCTTCGGAAATCGGCCGGATTGGTCATCAGCGAATCAGGAATGGCATTAAAGGTTCTCAGACTGTCAGGCAGGGTGATTTTGGAATTCCTGATCAGCCATTCCGCATCATTTTTTGGAACCAGCTTTACCTTGGAATTCATATCTGAAAACAATTCTTCCGGAACCGGGATTTGCTCTTTAACCACACTGTTCTTTACCGAGCGGTCAATCTGTCTCAATCTTTCATTCAGGCTGTTTTGCGAGACATAACCGGAAACCGAAAGGCTGTCTGAAACCCGCCTGGGCGACCGGTAAAAGTAAAACTGATCCTCAGAACTGTAATTCTCCAGTTTAAAAAGGATGGTGTCAATTTTATCGTCCTCAACAAAGTGGATCAGACCATTCAGATTTCTTTCCAGATCCTGATTTTTGGGATACCAATTCCCTTGTCTCTGCAGGAAATATTTTAAATAGTCAACCCCCGTCTTCACTGAATCCTGCTTTTCTTCCTCAATTGGGCCTTTCGAACAGATCGAAATGGCTGAAGTATGGGAAACAACTAAAACAAAAAAGAATCCCGTCAGAAAAAATCTGTAATGAGAAAACTTTCCTCTGGCTCGTTTCATGATCAATAGTTTGTGTTGGAAGTTAATAATTTTGCTTGACGTAATCAAAAACCAGGCCACAGAATCACCATTTGGAAAAAGGATGTTCCGA
>CAZOYZ010000714.1:0-2504 GCA_964584045.1 uncultured Prolixibacteraceae bacterium
TTCCAGATGATGCTCTTGCAAAGGATCTCATCGTGCCATGCGGGGATCGCCAGCTTTTTCAGTTGCCTTCTTTTCTTTTTCAAATCAGGCAGTGCCCGGTAGTAAGACAAATGGGCATTCCATACACTGCAAAATCCGCTGAAATTCCCTTCTGTCAGGAATTTCATAGCGGCTGCACCATCCAGGCACATCCTTAAGCTCATCACTTTAAACATTTTTTTTGAGGGAAGGTTCTTGTAAAGCAGGAACAAACTGTTCCTGAAGTTGAGGTAAAGCTTTCTTGCACTGCGATAGGGCAGTGAACCTCCCCCCAGGTGATACACCGTGCTCAGATGGGTATACATCACCCGATAGCCCATATTTTTCAGTCTCCAGCAAAGGTCGATCTCTTCCATGTGGGCCCAGAAATCGGGATCGAAACCTCCTGCTTTAAGGAACACCTCAGCCCTTATTGCCATGCAGGCTCCGCTTGCCCAAAAGACCGGGGAGATCCCGTCGTACTGGCCTTCATCTTTTTCATTGACATTCAGGATCCGGCCGCGGCAAAACGGGAAGCCCAGCTTGTCGATGAATCCGCCGGCTGCTCCCGCATATTCAAATTCTTCCCGTTTCAGAAAGCTCCGTATTTTGGGCTGAACAGCAGCGATTGCCGGGTCATTTTCCATCAGGCTGATCAGCGGAGCGATCCAGCCGGGCGTGACTTCCACGTCCGAATTGAGCAGGATGTAATAATCTGTGTTAATTTGCCGGAGCGCTTCATTGTAACCTCGCGCGAAGCCATAGTTATTCTCCAGATCGAGAATTTCAACCATAGGGAAACTGGTGCGGAGCAACTGCAGGGAGTCGTCAGAAGATCCGTTATCGGCTACGATGATCCTCACACCTTCCTGTCTGCTGTTCGAAATCACGGAGGGTAAAAACCTGGAAAGTAATTTTTCCCCGTTCCAGTTCAGGATGACAATCGCGATTGTTGGTCTCATCCGGTCAAAGGTAGTTATCCGATCAACATCCGGGAAATGATGCTGATCAGATCTTCTTTTTTCAGGATCGTTAATTTCTCTTTGATCTTTTCAAGGCGTGTTCCGGCATCACCGGCAAGAATATCCCGTATTTCCTTTACCTGTTTGCCGGTAAGCTCTTCCTCCAGGATTTTCCATATCGGATTGATTGGTGTTTCCTTCGCCGGTGTTTCCAGCGCTTCCAGTTCCGTGACAGCAGCATCGAGGATTTGCCGGGCCTGCACCCTTACCGGATCTTCTGTCTCTTTATTGCCGGTGACATCTCTTAAGTGCCAGCTGGAGTAATCATACTTCAATTCGCGGATCATTTGGACGACGGGGTGGTCTTTGCCAAAAATCCGTTGTGAAAGCAGGAGGGTTTGGCTTTTCCATCCCTCCAGGTCGAAACTTTTCTCCGAAAGTTTTTCCCGTTGGACTTTCAGCAGGGTGATTTCTTTTTCAACCATACAAAAGTGGATTTTTATGCAAGTTAATGGATTGTCGGTCCATGTCCAACAGCGCGTTCAAAAAAACTATCCGAGCAGTTCATTCACTTTTTTGAAGAATGCAGGAAAATAATTACTGTTGGCGGCGATGATTTCCCTGCCGAACAGGTAATTGTCACCTCCTTTAAAATCAGATATTTTTCCACCGGCTTCTTTCACGAGGATGATACCGGCAGCAATATCCCAGGCATGCAGGGCATGTTCGAAGAAGCCGTCAAAACGACCGCATGCCACGTAGGCCATGTCGACTGCGGCGGATCCCATCCTGCGCATGCCACGGGTTTCGATCATGAAGAATTCGAGCAACTGAAGATATCTTCCCATGATCTCAAAATTGTAGTAAGGAAACCCGGTTGCCAGTAAGGTATCTTCATGCCTCGATGATTTGGAAACCCTTATCCGGTTGCCGTTGAGCCAGGCACCTCCGTCTTTCCATGCCGAAAAAAGTTCATCCTGTCCAACCTCATAAACCACACCGGCCACCGGGTCATTGTCTTTGATCAGTCCGATGGACACGGAATGTGGAAAAATGCCATGAATAAAGTTGGTCGTTCCGTCGAGCGGATCGATTACCCACTGCCAGGTTTCGCCGTTTTGTCCGGCTGTCCCTTCTTCGGTGATGAATCCTGCTTCGGGCAGGAGTTTGCGGAGTTGTTCCACGATCATTTTCTCTGCATTTTTATCCACATAGGTCACCAGGCTGGCTTTCCCCTTAAGTTCAATATCTTCGGCGGTTATCTTTGACCGTTCTTCGCGGATAAACTGTCCGGCTTCTTTGGAAATCTCACCAATCTGTCTGCAAATAGTCTGTAAGTTCATAGCTGTTTTTATATGTTCATTCAAATCCGGGATCGTGCGTAACGTTTTCCTGATCAAATTCCGGGCCTTTAGCTCGCCGTATTCCGGGGCTTTTTGTTGGACAGCGAAATTCGGTTAAATCAGCGGCACTTCAAAATTTATTCCGTTATTTATTTGTGAACGTTTCGATTAAGCGAGAGCA
>CAZOYZ010000715.1:0-2504 GCA_964584045.1 uncultured Prolixibacteraceae bacterium
TATAAGGTGTCTCTCCACATCCTGCACAAGCTCCTGAAAATTCGAACAAGGGCTGAGCAAACTGAGAGTTCTTTACCGACTTGTCTCTCTCGACCACAGTCTCCTTATAGGTGACGTATTTGTCCATGTAATCCCAGAGCGGGATCTGCTTTTCCTGCGTTCCCAGCGGTTTCATTTCGAGCGCTTTGGTTTTGGCCGGGCAAACATCGGCGCAATTACCGCAACCGGTGCAATCCAGAACGGAAACCTGGATCCGGAAATTTAGTCCGCCGAATTGTTTGGTCGGCGTAGCCACCCGGGTTTCGGTGCCTTCTGGAGCATTGGCCAATTCTGTTTCATTGAGCAGGAACGGACGAATGGCAGCATGCGGACAAACATACGCGCACTGGTTACACTGGATACAGTTATCGGGGACCCACTCCGGTACATTCACCGCTATTCCTCGTTTTTCGAACGAAGAAGTTCCAGACTGAAACGTGCCGTCCTCGCACCCGATAAATGCTGAAACCGGCAGACTGTTCCCTTTTTGAGCGTTGATCACATCCACAAACTTACTGATGTATTCGGGACGGTCAGCAGCAGCCGGTTCATCTTCAAGCTTAATATCCTTCCATTCCGAAGGAACTTCCACCCTGATCACATTCTGTCCGCCGGCATCGACCGCAGCAAAATTCATGTTGACAATTTTTTCGCCCTTTTTCCCGTAGGTCTTCACAATCGCTTTTTTCATCTGCTCAACCGCCATTTCGTAGGGAATGACATGGGTAATTTTAAAGAAAGCTGATTGCATAATGGTATTGGTACGGGTACCCAGACCAAGGTCTTCTCCTAATTTTGTTCCGTTGATAATATAGAAACTGATCTCATTCTGAGCCAGGTATCGTTTCATCTGATCAGGCAGACGTCTTTTGGTTTCTTCTTCATCCCAAATGGAATTCAGCAGAAAGGATCCTCCCTTCTTCAAACCTTTTAACACGTCGTACAGGTTGATGTATGCCGGGACATGACAGGCGACAAAGTCGGCAGTGGTGACAAAATAGGTCGACCGGATAGGGCTGTCACCAAACCGGAGATGCGAACAGGTAAAGCCTCCCGATTTTTTGGAATCATATTCAAAATAACCCTGACAATACTTGTCGGTCGATTCACCGATGATCTTGATCGAATTTTTATTGGCACCCACTGTCCCGTCAGAACCAAGTCCGTAAAACTTCGCTTCGTATATATTATCCGGAGAGATCTTGACCTCTTCCTTAACCGGCAATGATTTGAAAGTCACATCATCGACAATACCGATGGTAAAACCGTTTTTGGGTTCATTTCTTTCCAGGTTTTCATAGACGGCCAGGATTTGTGAAGGAGTCGTATCTTTTGATCCCAGCCCGTAGCGACCGCCGACGATCAACGGGGCATTCTCCCTGCCGTATAACAGGTCTTTCACATCCAGGTATAAAGGCTCGCCGTTCGCCCCGGGTTCTTTGGTACGCTCCAGAACGGCAATCCGTTTCACAGAAGCAGGCAGAACATTCATAAAATATTTAGCACTGAAAGGACGGTACAGGTGAACAGCCAGTAATCCGACCTTCTTCCCCTGTTTGGCAAGATAATCGATCGATTCACGGATGGTTTCGGTGACCGAACCCATGGCAATCACGATATTTTCCGCGTCAGGGGCGCCATAATAGGTAAACGGATGATATTCGCGACCGGTCAGTCTCGTGATCTCCTGCATGTAATTTTCAACGATATCAGGAACTGCCTCATAAAATTTGTTGGCCGCTTCACGGGCCTGAAAGAAGATATCAGGATTCTGTGCTGAACCACGGATGACCGGTGTTGCAGGATTCAAAGCACGGGCGCGGAACGCGGCGAGCGCTTCCTGGTCGATCAAAGGGATATATGCATCCTGATCCAGGTATTCTATTTTCTGGATCTCATGCGAGGTACGGAATCCGTCAAAGAAAGAAAGGAACGGTACTCGTGATTTGATCGTGGAAAGGTGAGAAACACCTGCCAGGTCCATTTCTTCCTGGACCGAACCGGCGGCCAGCAGGGCGAAACCGGTCTGACGGGCTGCATACACGTCCGAATGATCCCCAAAGATCGATAAGGCATGCGAAGCCAATGCACGCGCGCTGACGTGGAACACAGTGGGTAATAACTCTCCCGCGATCTTATACATATTCGGGATCATCAGCAACAGGCCTTGAGATGCCGTGTAGGTTGACGTCAGCGCCCCTGACTGAAGTGCTCCATGCACAGCGCCTGCCGCGCCGCCTTCACTTTGCATCTCGGCCAGCCGTACCGGACGTCCAAAAATATTCGTTTTCCCTTTTGCTGCCCATTCATCGACATATTCCGCCATCGTTGACGATGGCGTAATCGGATAAATACAGGCAACTTCGCTAAACATGTAACTCATATATGCCGCGGCATAGTTACCGTCACAGGTGATAAATTTCTTTTCTTTTGCCATGTTATAAAGTGTTATATTCAAACTGTTT
>CAZOYZ010000716.1:0-2497 GCA_964584045.1 uncultured Prolixibacteraceae bacterium
AATACGCAAACAAGTTTGCTACTGTTCTCGCTTAATCGCAAAATTCATGCTCCAGGCGATCGGTATGGCTCGTTTCATGGTATCATTGGTTAAGTTAAATATTCTTCATTCACCAAAGCCGGTACCCGACAAGTCTGCAAAAAGAAGCACAAGGACTTTTCTCATTTTTTGTTATTAATTTGGTTTTGTCTTATTTGCTCCACGGATTCAGCTTTGGTCCGATGTCTTCAAAGGGAATGCGTTGCAGTCCGTAACTCTTTAGTACCTCAGGGGTGCAAAACTCCTCAATCGTTTTTCCGTCTTTTTTTGCAACAGTATTGTTTTCGAGGATTTGCTTATCATAGCCACGGTGATACAGGTTTGGGCAATCGAGGGCCAGGTTGTTTTGAACGGTGTTGACATCGGCATTTTCACGGATGGTCTTTAATTCCGGGTATTTCGACTGATACAGATCTGAACGGATATCGACATTTTCGTAGATCTTTTTCCGGATCACCGGTGTCTCCAGCTGCTCGAGCCAACGTTTTTCACCCCATGTAGAAAAGCTGACCATCGCGAAGCAGTCGCTGAAGACGTTATTTTCGACAACATTGTCTTTCCCTCCGTGAATTTGCACTGCTCCGAAATCGTGGCTCCCGCATCGTTCGAACACGTTCCCGAAGATAGTCACGCCCGAGATCATATCATCGAGCCTGACTCCTGCCGCCCCGTGCCGGGTTCCGCCAAGAATATCCGACCAGCGGTTGTACCGGATGACGATACCCCGGTAAGAAGGATCATACCAGGCGTCGATCCCGCCCTGATCATCCGATTCGTTCACCACGTGGCTGATTTCATTGTATTCGATAACCATATCGTTCCCTTCCAAACGCATGGCCGAGGAGGAAGAATAGCGAAACCGATTGTTGCTGATCCTGATCCCGCATCCTTCGGCAAGTACAGCAGGCTGATAAGTTCGTTTAAACAAGGAGAAATTTTCCACCACAGTATGTTCCACAAAATGACCGGCGGGCGTCAGGGTTTTCCGGTCGCCACCTTTCACCTGAATTCCGCCGCACCCGAACGTACTCAGCAAGCAACCTGATATCCCGTGCCCTGATCCTCCCTCAATATGGATCCCGTCTCTTCCAAACCGTTCGATCCGGCAACCGGCAAGAACGCAGTTTTTACCCTCACGGATCAAAACAGCACTTCCCCTTCCTTCGCGGAAAGTCAGTCCCTGCAAGGTCAGGTTCGAACAGTTCTGCAGTTCGACCATATACGGAGCGCTAAAAACGGACAGCGTCACCGCTGCTTTTTCAGGATCAACGTCCTTCGGCGGATACCAGTATATCAACCCGTCACTCCGGTCAAGGTACCATTCTCCCGGCCGGTCAAGTTCACCAAGCAGATTTAACCCGAAATACCGGAGTGAATCCTTGTAGCCATAATGATGATAGGGTTCCTGCAGAAAAATGCTCCGCGTCAGGGTATCGATTTTCTCAACAGATTGAAATTCGTCGCTCCAGTCCCAATACCAGTATCCTCCCAGGCGGGCATCTTTTTCCGCTGCCCACCGGTCTTGCCGGCTGCCCAGGTATTCAAAAACCCCTTCCCGGGTTCCTCGTTCTTTGGTGTAAGTAGGCGGCAACAGGGTTGCACCCAGTGATCTGCCGGCACGGATAAAGCCCTCATCGGGCCAACGTGCCAGTTGCTGAAGCTCCCCGTTGCAAAATAACTCCGGCCGCCGGCCAATTTCTGTGGGATCACCAAAATCTTCTATTCCTGCAGCCTTGAGATCGGTCACATAAATTTTCCCGTTTGCGTCCGGAGACAATAAGCCGGACTTGTCCGGGGTATTCATCAGCTTCCAGTTTTTCAATTCCCGGCTTCCGGTAAAAACCGGCTCTTCATCTTCAACTGCCCTGTATATTACCGGGAAACGGACTGTTCCCGAATCTTCAGCAGCAAAGAAAACGGGATTGTTTAGCAGGTAGGTTCCTCCTTTTACATTCACCACCAGTTGCCTGGAAGGCCTCTCGCTCAATTGTTCTTTGACAGCCTGCTTCGCTCTTTCGAAACTTTGAAACGGATCAGCCTCTGTGCCGGGATTCTGATCATTCCCTCCGGGCGACACATAGAACTCAATTGGGCTGGTGCAGGAGACTGTCCAAAACAAAAGAATGGCCGATAAGCCGGATAATAGTTGGTTCATTGTTTTTGGTTTTATTCGATTACCAGAACAGCATGGATTTCAAGCGTTGGAACAGTCACTTCGAGCAGGTTATCCTTCCACGTGAAACTCAGCTTCTTATTTTCAGGCTGAAGGGAAACGTTCGAGGGACGCTTGTCCGACCTGACCTTCACCGTCAGCGGGCCTATCGCCGGGATTTCGTCATAGCGGGCCACCTTTTCGTTGGCATGTTCTCCTGCCATATTGATTAAATTCACGGTGAGGTGATTATTCAGGCGGTTAACCGTGACGGCCACGTTTTCAGAGCCTGAAACGGAAACAACA
>CAZOYZ010000717.1:0-2490 GCA_964584045.1 uncultured Prolixibacteraceae bacterium
TTGGGGGTTATCACTACTTGAATTAAGTCTAAATAAGGCTGAATTTTGTGAGGTCGGTTTCCACCTGCATTGCCCAACACAAACGAGTGTGGGTGAAAGAGCGAAGCTGTAGGATAATCACAAAATCAAAACTAAAAAAATATGAGCTTAATCGATTCCAGCTATCGTTGGTTTGCCATCTATACGCGGTCAAGATTTGAGAAAAAGCTGTTCTCGCTGCTTGCAGAGAAAGGCATCAACTGTTATTTACCGCTGAAAACAGAAAGACGGCAATGGAGTGACCGGGTAAAGAAGATCGAAGAACCTTTACTGAAAAGTTACGTGTTTGTAAAGGTGAGCAACAAGGAATATTTCAATGTGCTGAATACACCCGGGGCCGTGTGTTATGTATCCTTTCAGGGTGAACCGGCCTCCATTCCCGAAAAGCAGATCGATGATCTTAAAGTGTTTTTGTCGATATACAACGAAAAGGTCGATGCCGTAAAAGAAAATCTTTCAAAGGGGAAACAGGTCATCGTGGTTTCAGGTCCGCTTAAAGGGATCACGGGAGAGCTCATCGAATTCCGGGGAAAAAACAGGATTGCTTTACGTTTTGAGCGTCTGGGATATTGTGTATTGACCGACATTGCTTTGGAAGACGTCGAGCTTTTCAGCCCTGAATATCTCTTTTCGCACAGGAAAATGGCCAGATCGGTGATGGATAAGAATTGATGAAAATGAAAGTATTAATACTGGCAGGCGGTCTGGGTTCAAGACTTTCGGAGGAAACAACGCTGAAACCAAAGCCAATGGTGGAGATAGGAAGTCAGCCGATCATCTGGCACATCATGAAGATTTATTCTCATTACGGCCACAATGACTTTATTATTCTATGCGGGTATAAAGGCTATCTGATCAAGGAATTCTTTGCCAACTATTCGCTGCACCGTTCCGACCTGACGGTCGATATGGTCAATCACACGACGGTCTACCATAAGAATCATGCTGAACCATGGAAAGTGACCCTGATCGATACCGGACAGGATACGATGACAGGAGGACGCATAAAACGAGCAAGGAACTACGTAGGGGAAGAACCCTTTTTACTGACTTACGGGGATGGGGTTTCAAATATCAATGTCAATGAACTGATCGAATTCCACAAAAGCCAGCGTTCTTTTGTGACCTTATCGGCAATCCAGCCGCCCGGACGTTTCGGCGCATTCACGCTCGAAGCGGGAACAAATAAAATAGTCAGTTTCCGCGAGAAGCCCGACGGCGACGGTCATGATACGGCATGGATAAACGGGGGATTTTTTGTCGTCGAACCCGAGGCCTTTGATTTTATAGAAGGTGACCGTACGGTTTGGGAGAGAGACCCTCTGGAAACCGTTGCTGCGATAGGAAAACTTGCTGCCTACAGGCATAAGGGATTCTGGCATCCGATGGATACCCTTCGCGACAAGTACACCCTTGAAGAATTATGGAATAGCCGGAAGGCGCCCTGGAAGGTATGGGAATGAAGCCCCGTCACCCCGTCATTCAAAAAGTCTTCAATTCACAAATCCAATATAAAAACCTTATCGTATGAAACGAGCCATGAACGCCGCAGTTTACGCCCAAGATGATTTTTATTGGCGAGTTCCATACCGTTGGTAAGCGTCATCAAGGCGATGACGCATAATACGTAGATTGCAGTTGGTTAAATTGAAAATATAAACGTATGAATATTTTAATTATCGGGAACATGGGCTATGTCGGCCCGGGTACTGTAAAACAGCTGAGGGAGTCCTATCCTGATGCGGAATTAACGGGCTTTGATATCGGTTACTTCGCAAACCGGCTTACCAACACGGATTTGCTTCCTGAGGTAAAACTAAACCGGCAGATTATTGGCGATGTCAGAAAATTCCCTGCCTCCCTGCTGGAAGGTGTGGATGCCGTTGTTTATCTCGCGGCCATATCCAATGATCCGATGAGTGTCAAATATGAAGAGATCACACTTGACGTCAATTATCGCTCCTGCGTCAGGATCGCCCGGTTGGCCCGCGAGGCGGGTGTAAAATCGTTTGTTTATGCTTCCAGTTGCAGCATGTACGGATTGGCAGACCAGTATCCAAAGACCGAAAACGACACCTTGAATCCGCTCACGGCTTATGCCCGCTCAAAGGTTTTCACGGAAAAAGAGCTGGAACCTTTGGCCGGCCGTCATTTCACCGTGACGTGTCTTCGATTTGCGACTGCCTGCGGCATGAGTGACAGGCTCAGGTTAGACCTGGTACTGAATGATTTTGTAGCAGGAGCAGTGACGACAAGGGAGATCAACATCTTAAGCGACGGAACTCCCTGGCGCCCTTTGATTAATGTACTGGATATGGCCCGTGCGATCGACTGGGCGATTACCCGCAAACAATCGGACGGAGGCGCCTGCCTCGCTGTGAATACAGGCAGCAACAGCTGGAATTACCAGGTCAAAGATTTGGCAGAAGCTGTGGCAGAGATCATCCCGGG
>CAZOYZ010000718.1:0-2490 GCA_964584045.1 uncultured Prolixibacteraceae bacterium
TGCCTTGTAAATGCGTTGTTTGGACAGCGCCGACATAAAGATAATGGGAACATCCACGAAGGGAGCAGTCCGTTCGTGGATCACCTCCGTGAATTTCTTCACTGAGTGTGTATCTTTTTCGATCAGGTCCCACTTGTTAACCAGGATCACTACGCCTTTTCTATTGCGAAGGATCAGGTTAAAAATGCTGATATCCTGCGATTCCACACCGCGTTCGGCATCGATGAGCATCATGCAGACATCCGAATCCTCGATGGTACGTACCGAGCGCAGGACGGCGTAAAATTCGACATCTTCCTTTACTTTGGCTTTCTTTCTAAGTCCGGCAGTATCGACCAGATAAAAATCATGGCCGTATTTATTATACCGGGTGTGAATGGAGTCGCGCGTCGTGCCGGCAATGTCGGTAACAATATTTCTTTCTTCGCCGATCAGGGAATTGATAAACGAAGATTTGCCGACGTTAGGACGTCCGACTACCGCAAAACGGGGGATATCTTCTTCGATGGGCTCATTTTTCTTTTTAGGAAAACTGGCGACAACTGCATCGAGCAGATCGCCGGTTCCACTGCCACTCGTCGCTGAGATGCTGAACAGGTGCTCACCCATTCCCAGCCCGTAAAACTCACTGGCTTCCAAAAGCCGCTGATTATTATCCACTTTGTTGACCACGAGGAAAACAGGCTTCGTAACCCGGCGCAGGATGGTTGCAATCGCCTGATCGAGATCGGTAATGCCACCTTCCACGTCTACCGCAAAAATAATCACATCTGCCTCATCAATTGCCAGGTGTACCTGCTTACGGATCTCGCCTTCAAACACATCATCCGAATTCACCACGTAACCTCCCGTGTCGATCACCGAAAACTCGACGCCGTTCCACTCTGATTTCCCGTAATTCCGGTCACGCGTAACGCCGGCCATTTCGTCCACGATCGCCTTCCTGCTTTCCACCAACCGGTTAAACAAGGTTGATTTTCCGACGTTCGGCCTTCCTACAATTGCAATAATATTACTCATTCTGATAAAATGTCTTTGGTTTACTGAAAGTCATACCCGAACCTGTCCAGCGAGCTTTCCTGATCCCGCCAGTCTTTTGTTACCTTTACGTACAGTTCCAGGAATACCTTTTTCCCGAAAAACTCTTCAAGATCCCTGCGGGCCTGGGTGCCCACCTTCTTCAAGGCTTCCCCCTTATGCCCGATGATAATGCCCTTCTGACTGTCACGGGTCACATGGATGACGCCGCGCAGGCTCAACAATTTTTCTTCGTCCTTAAACTCCTCCACTTCCACTTCGACCGAGTAAGGTACTTCCTTCTCATAGTTCAGCAGGATCTTCTCCCGGATGATCTCTGTGACAAAAAAACGCTCATTCCGGTCGGTCAGTTCGTCTTTGGGAAAGTAAGGGGGGCCTTCAGGCAATAATTCGAGGATCCTGTCGAAAACCGGCGCCACATTAAATTTTTCTGTAGCCGAGATGGCAAAAATATCGGCTGCCGGTATCAAATCCTTCCAATAGTGATACAATTTCAGTACCTCCTCCTGATTCGAAAGGTCTATTTTGTTGATCAGAACAATGACCGGTGCATTGGAACGCCTTATTTTCTCCAGGTATTCACCATGCTTATCCTGCTTTTCAATCACATCGGTGACGTACAAAATGACATCGGCATCGATCAGGGCCGTATCCACATACTTCATCATCGATTCCTGAAGCTTGTAATTCGGCTTCAGGATGCCTGGTGTATCGGAATAAACGATCTGAAATTCATCGCCGCTCACAATCCCTTTAATACGATGGCGGGTGGTTTGCATCTTTTTGGTAATGATCGACAAACGCTCTCCCACCAGCACATTCATGATGGTTGATTTCCCGACATTCGGATTTCCGATAATATTGACAAAACCTGACTTATGCCCCATTCGTTTCTGTATGAAGGTTTTAAAACCGCCGCAAAGATAATCAATAAATTGAATTGTGGTGACTGCCTGCCCGGCGATACGATATTCTTCCTTTCCCTTATTTCGGAAAGAAATATTTTAACAAACCGGCAAACCTCCGTATAGTTACATCAAGTTCTGCCTGAATCCTGATGCGATGACAGGAAAAGGCAATTTTGATATTGCAGAATTCATTACGTTGATAATGATTAAAACCTTTCATCAAATGGACGGCCATTTGTTTTTTCTGGTCAGGAATTCAGTTATTAAGAATCTGATACCTGATCAGAGCAGGAATCAGTATAGCATTTATTCACATAAAAAAGCCCCGGGTTCTGCCTGGCAATTTTTTATTTTAAAAATAGGCATTCAGGACAGCCTTATTCGATTTCATCCAGTTCGTTCAGAGTCTCTTCCATCTGTGCAATATAGCGACCATAGAGTTTACGAAAGCCCCACCTGAAAAAGAAAAACAAGATCCCGATCAGGACCATTAAAATAACCATCCCCTTTGTCATTTGACGGATCAGCTGGCTTTGGTTCAGAT
>CAZOYZ010000719.1:0-2488 GCA_964584045.1 uncultured Prolixibacteraceae bacterium
GTCCCACTGTGACCAGGGTAGATCATCATTGGGTGGTCTACTACGATGAATATACCCGTCACCATATGGGAGCTGTACGTTCCAAAGATCTTCAAAACTGGGAAATCGTCACAGATTCTGTCAGTTTTCCCCAGGGAACCCGCCACGGAACGGTGTTTAAAGTAAAGGAATCCATCCTGGAAAAGTTGCTGCAGAAATAAAACCGGTGAAAACGGAGACCGGAAAACAAATAATTCAGCGTTTGCGGGTTTTCCTTCTCCTGCTGAGCGGCGAACGTCGCTTCTTTTCATGGAAAGCTCCTTTAAATCCGGGGTCTTCAAGCTTCTGCTGCCGGTCAATCTCCCGCAGTTGCTTCTGACGTTCAGATTTCGTGGTAGCTTCAACAACCACGTCTCCCGGGACCTTCTCTTCCGTAATCTGCATCCTGATCAGCTCCTGGATTTTATCCAGATGGTATTCTTCAGCCGGATCGATCAAAGAAATTGCGTCGCCGGTATGGTTCGCACGGGCCGTACGTCCGATCCGGTGAACGTAATCCTCATAGCGGGACGGCAAATCAAAATTGATGACGTGAGAAACCGAAGGTACATCCAGTCCGCGGGCAGACACATCCGTTGATATCAGAATACGGACTTCACCCTCCTTGAATGCATTGATGGCATTAATGCGGGCACTCTGACCCTTATTGGAATGGAGAATACGCTTCTCTCCCTCAGTCTTTCTTCGAACAACCTGATAAACCTGTTCTGCATGGTCCTTTGTTGTAACAAAGATCAGCACCCGGCTGAAAGTTTCCTCATCCTCCAGTAAATGCCGGATCAGGTTGAGTTTAGTCCTGTAATTTGGCACTTTATAGTATGACTGGCGGACCAGTTCCGCAGGAGTGGCCGAAGGTGCAACTTCAATATGCTCGGGAAAAGCCAGAAATTCCCGGATCATTTCTTCAACTTTTCCGTTAAAGGTAGCCGAAAAGAGAAGGTTCTGCCTTTTTGACGGGATTACTTCAAGCAGGCGCCTGATCTGGGGGATGAAACCCATGTCGAGCATACGGTCTGCTTCATCGATGATAAGGGTTCTGATCTTTTTCAGGGAAACGACACCGGCTTTATACAGATCCCAAAGTCTTCCGGGGGTTGCTACAAGAATATCAATTCCCGGCTCAACGAGTTCAGCATGTTTGGTCCAGCCAATACCACCATACACGGCAGCGTGACGCAGGTTACTGTACGCTGCAAGTCTGCCTGTGTCCCCGCCGACCTGGATGGATAACTCACGGGTAGGTACCAGGATCAGGGCCCTGGGATCCTTTCCCTCCGCCTTCACCAGCTTCATAAAAAGCGGTATCAGGTAAGCAGCAGTCTTACCGGTCCCTGTTTGGGCAATCGCCACGACATCGGCTCCGGAACGGATTACCGGAATCGCTTTCTCCTGGATCGGGGTGGCCCGCTCGAACCCGGCCTCCTTCAGTGCCTTTAAAATGGATTTGTTAACCTTTAATTCTTCAAAAGTGATCATCAGGCAAAGATAGAAAATAAGACACAAGTATCAAGACACAGGAAGTCGTAAGTATTTACGACTTACGCCTTATGACTACTTTAACAGTTCTTTAGCTTATACATTTTACCCGGAAGGCTGATGACTGCTCCGTTAAACTCAAGTCCGAGCAATAAAGAAGAAACCAATCCTGCAGGCATGGTGACCATCTGGCAGATCTCGTCGATCGACAGAACCTTTTCGCCAAGCACATCCACAACCCGTTGTTCTTCAGGACTCAGTTCTGAGAACAGGCGGGGTTGCGCATTCGGCAAACGATCAATCGCCGGCTGCCAGGACATAAAATATTCCAGATCGTCCAGATTCTCGATCAACCCAGCTTTATGGTGCTTGATCAGTTCATTACACCCTCTGGAACAGAGGTCAGTTACACGACCCGGAACAGCAAAGACATCACGGTTATAAGAGCCGGCAATGTCTGCCGTTACCAGGGCACCTCCCCTTACGGCCGATTCTACAATAATCACGGCGTCGGCCAGGCCCGCTATAATCCTGTTACGGCGCAAAAAATTCTGTCTTTCTATGTCTGTATGACTTAAAAAATCGGTCACCAAACCTCCGTTTCCCAGCATCTTCTCTGCAACCGGCCTGTGCAGCTGGGGATAGATCCGGTCAAGTCCGTGCCCCAGTACCGCTATGGTCGGCACTCCGTGCCGCAGGCATGCTTTATGCGCAGCGACATCGATCCCGTAGGCCAGACCGCTGATCACACAATAGCCTCCATGCTTTGCCATTTCCTCAATTAACCCGTCACAAAACCTTCGTCCGTGATCTGTGGCATTACGCGTACCCACGATGGCTACCATTTTCCCCTCCGGGTTTACTTCTCCTTTTGCAAAAAGGATCAGCGGCGCATCGACGCATTGTTTCAGCCTCGAAGGATAATCCTCATCCTGATAGAAAAAAACCCTGATACGGTGCCTCTTTATAAAGT
>CAZOYZ010000720.1:0-2487 GCA_964584045.1 uncultured Prolixibacteraceae bacterium
TTTCTTTTGCGTACCGTACCCAACAGCAACGACCTCGTCAATACCGATGGTTTCTTCTTCCAGGGTGATATTGACAACTGTCCTGTTGCCCACTTCGATCTCCCTGGACCTCATCCCCACGAACGAGAAGACGAGTACCGCATCATTTGGCACGCCCGGCAGCGAATAACTTCCGTCATTTTGAGTGATGGTCCCTATGGTACTCCCCTTTATGACGATGGTCACGCCCGGCAGGGGAGCTCCGGAGGCATCCTTAACCTGACCGGTAACGGGTCTCTGCTGATTCGACATGTTGGCCTGAGCCGGCTCACTAGCCGGCTTGATCACGATATACCGGTCAATCATCCTGTAATTCAGCCCGGTGTCGCGAAGCAGCTCATCCAGCACCTTTTCGATGCCTTCACCCTGAATATTCACGGAAATGCCGCGGACACTCAGCACATCGTCGTTATTGTAGTAAAAATAATAGTTCGACTGCTCTTCAATCTGTTTTAAGGCATCCACCAGCGACTGGTTGCTCATGCTCAGGTTTAGCTTTGTGGTCTGGGAATAACCCTCTCCGTTTACACTGACCACTAATACAAAAAAGAAAAGAATCGTTAGTTTCATGATCCGTACAATTTTTCTTCGCAACTGATAGTTGCCGTAAAACTCTCGTTGTTTTTTCATAAATTTGAACTGTTTAAGATGAAACACTTGTGTTTTATTCAACAGGCGATGAAATGTTCTCAGCATTTTATCGCCTTTTCATTGGCATAGGCTTATCTTTTTACAATGGTTATCAAGTCTTTTTCATTTGCCCGTGGCTGATAATTGAACCTGACCGGAGCCAGCAGTTCGATTGCCTCCGTGATCTGGTAAACCGGCTTGTTTCTCAAAATCGTTCCGGTGATGCGGTACTGTCCGAGTTCGTCCGATTCAAAACGAACTTCAACATGATACCAGCGCTCCAGTTTTTTAGAGATCCCGGCCAGTGTCTCGCGTTCAAAGACAATGACTCCGTCCTTCCAGTTGGTGTAATCTTTCGCGCGCACGCTCGTTACCCGAAAAGGACCAGAAGTTGTTTCGCGTTCGGCCATCTGCCCCGGGCTAAGTTCCACCGGTTTACTCCCGTCGCCCCGGTCGATCCCGACTCTTCCTTCCTCCAGGACGACTGACTGTTTTTCGCCGTCCCCGTAAGAGGAGACATTGAAAGCCGTGCCAAGCACTTTTACTTCCATGTTCGCTGTCTTCACTTTAAATGGCTTCGTTTTGCCGGGGGTCACTTTAAAAAAACCTTCGCCCTTCAGGTACACATTCCGTTCCTTCCGGTTAAACTGTTCGGGATACCGGAACGTACTGCCGGAATTGAGCCAAACCTGCGTGCCGTCAGACAATGTCAGGTGACTGGTTTGTCCGGCGGGAACATCAAGCACCGTATAGTTCATCTCCGGATTTGCCGTATGGAGCGGATAGAGAAAATAACCGGCCAAAAGAGCGATCAGGACAATGGCCGCATATCTCAAAGCTGTCAGGCTGATTTTCTTCACCACGGTGAAACGGATTCGTCGCTGAATGGTTTCCCAGGAAGCTTTATCATGAACATCTTCCAGCACCCCCATCTCCTGCAGCATCTGGTGCATCTTTCCGGTTTTTTTCAATAATTCCCTGGTCTCTTTCTCCTTCGCCAGGTCAGAAAAGGAAGCCTGCTCGTGATCTTCGAGTTCTGAATACAATCCCGAAGCGATCAATTGCCACAAATCCTGATCATTCTTGTTCATCGTGTTTGATTTCTATCCTTAAGACAGCAAAACGGGAAGGCCAGGGTGACAGCAAGGCTGTTTTTTTTAGAATTTTTTTATCCCTGTCTTTTAAGAAGGAAGAACAGGTGGAAGTCGGCAGGGTCGAGCTCTTCTTTGAGGAACTGATAAGCGCGCCCCATCTGGGTTTTTACCGTATTGACCGAAATATTCAGCCGGGTGGAAATTTCATGGTAAGAAAGAGCCTCAAATGCAGCCATCTCCAGAATTTTTCGCCGTTGTTCAGGAAGTCTTTTTATGGCCCGGTACAGTTCAGCATAAACGTCAAGTTTATTCATCTCTTCCTCGGCCGGATAATCGGGTACAGGTCCTGTATGCCGGATCAGGTCCTTCTTCTGCTGCTGTAAATAATTGATCATCCGGTTCCTGACCATATAATAAAGGTAGGCTTTCACCGACTTCTGAATGAAGATCGTCTCCCTTTGAGACCACAATTTCACAAAACAATCGGAGACCAGTTCTTCCGAAACGGTCATCTCTTTCAGGAATCGGTTGGCAAACTGACACAACTGGAAGTAATAACGATCGTGGAGCATCCGCAACGAACTGACATTCCCGTTGCGGATACTGTCCCAAACCGCCCGATCATTTTCCTGCATGGATTTTTTTAAGCAAAATTAGAAAATATGCTTTACTCCATGACCGAAGTGCTGTTTTTAAAATGACCGGCATGTCTGAGTGTCCAATT